>JBIKIA010000078.1:0-12663 GCA_044361885.1 Prosthecobacter sp.
GAAGCCTTCGCGCTCTTTTTTGTTCCGCTTTTTGAGTTCGGCGCAGGCGGGTTTGTCGTCGCCTTCGATGGCGGTGAAAGTGTCGTCGGGGAGGCCGGCGGCGATGAGGTCGGGGGTGGTGCCGAGGAGGCTGTTGCCGGTGCGGATGTGGTGGTTGAGGAAGCCGAGGGGCTTGCCGGGATCGACGGTCTCCAGCCAGAGGGCGACGCGGCAGAGCTCGACGGCCATGGGGTTGATATCGACGCCGTAGAGGCAGCGGCTGGCGACCTCGCGGAGGGCGTGGCGGTAGTCGTCGGGGCGGACGGCTCCGTCCGGGGCGCGGAGTTCGGCGAGTTTTTCGGCAAGGCGGCGGGCGGCGGCGAGGAGGAAGTGGCCGGAGCCGCAGGAGGGATCGCAGACGGTGATGGAGAGGAGGGCGTCGATGGGGCGGTCCGGCTGGGCGGCGAGGCGGTCGGCGATGACGGGATCGAGGGCGCTCTTGATGAGTTCCTGGACGAGGGAGTCGGGGGTGTAGTAGGAGCCGGTGGTCTTGCGGGCGTTCCCAGAGGTGGAGGCGGTGTCGGTGATGCCGGCGAAGCCGAAGGTGCGGGCCGGGAGGTCGAGCTGGGGGACAAGCTCGAGGAGGGACTCATAGACGGAGCCGAGTTCCTCGGGTCCCATGTTCCGGTAGTCGATGGCGGTGAGGCTGCCGCTGGCGTTGGACCAGCGAAGCTGGCGCATGGCGGCGAGGAGGTCGCGGTTAGTCAGGGAGGCGCTGTCGAGGTCTGGGCACTGGGTTTCGGCAAAGAGGCCGCCGAGGGCGGGCAGGGCGAGGCGCGGCTGGCCGCTGGCGAGGGCGCGGAAGGTGATGTGAACGGACTGCCAGAGGTCGCCATGGGGATCGTGGGCGGTCTGGCGGAGTGAGCGGGTGCGGAAGCGGCGGAGGCTGTAGCCTTCGGCGTAGGCTTTGCGTGCGGGGCTGGTGGCGTCCTGGGGGTGGAGGAGGTCGCGCTCCTCTGAGCAAAAGAGGAAGAGGCAGCGGTAGATGAGGCGGAGGAGCTGCTGAAAGTAGGCGTCAGTGGTGAGGGTGCCGTCGTGGAGCCGCTGGCGGAGGGTGTCGTTCTCCCGGTGGGTGAGGAAGCCGCTGCCGAGAATGAGGAGGGCCTCCTGGACGCCATCGCGCAGGCCATCGCGAATGCGAAGACCCTGGGCGTGGCCTTCGGACTTCCACTTTTCCCAAATGCAGTCGGTGGGTGGCTGGCGCGTGGCTGGAAGCTCTCCAAGTGAGCCAAGAGGCGCAGCGATGGAAAGCGGTGCGCCGGCGCGGGAGACATGCAACAAGCGCCAAAGGGCGGCGAAGTCGGCGTAGCGGTGCTGCTCGTCGCGGAGGATGGTCTCTAGGTCGAACTCGAGGAAATTGGGCCGCGTGAGGGTGTCGGCATCACGCAGGAGGCGGAGGGTCTTGCCGTTGGTGACGATGGCCCAGAGGCAATCACGCGAGGCATTGAGGGACTCTTGGGCGAGTTGGTGGGCGGACTTCCGGCGGGTGCCGGAGCCGAGGATGGCGAAGCAGGGATCGGGGTCATCCAGCCCGAGGCTGTGCGGGGCGATGATGACGGGGAGGCGTCCGCCGAGAGCCTGGGCGGTGATGGGAAAGCCACGATCTGCGAGCTGCACGGGGCCGCTGAGCGGGGTGAGGTCGGTGTAGCCGAGACAGTCGTGCAAAAGATCGGTGACGAACGTGTGCGTGGTGTCAGCGGCCTTTACATCCGTGCGCTGCATCTGAGGGGCGAAGGCTTGCCAGTGGGCGATGGCGATGCGGAAGGCGCGGCCGTATTCGTCGTGGAGCTTCAGCCCACGCGGGATGGCGTAGTCGGCTTCCTTCTGCTGCGCGGCCTCACCACGGGCGGCGCGTTCGAGCAGCTCGGGCACGAAGAGGGAGCCTTCGAGCCGGAGGGTGTCGAACGGGGTGGTGTCGGTGAGTTTGCGGCGGCGGGACATTGAGGGGAGGAGAGACGGGGAGAGGTGGAGGCTTTGAGGCTCCAGAATTAGCTTGGCTCGGTCAGCGAAGTGGCAGCAGCGCGCTTGGTCAGGGTGGCTTTAAAGTCGCGGATGAACTGGTAGAGTTCGTCTTCCTGTGAGGGAAAGAGGAACACTCTTTTATGCACTCCCGTCCCCAGAGCTGAGGAAAACTGATCGGTCATGCCGAGATCGTGGAGAATCTGACTCGGCACCTCGCCCTCGGGGTCGTTGTCATTGTTCCAAAAGCCGACAGTGGTTTGGTCATGCGAGCTACAGTCTGCTTGGAGCTTGATTCTGGACTCTTTCATCCCCAGATCTTCGAAAATCGCGACCGTTGACTGGTAGCAAAAGAATTTTTTGAATGGACCAATATCATGCACGAATGCCTCCATCACGCGCTGACAGCGGAAAGCGGGCAGATCGTTCAGCATGGCGTTCAATGCCATGGCTGAGTCGTGATTCTGTTTGTCCTGCATCAAGTTGTAAAAGTCGGTCATGATTGGTTTGTTCATAAGATTTCGTCCGAGTTTGAGAATCAATTGTCGATACTGGTGAATGACATGCGCAACCTCACCAATGGATGCGTCAATACAGGGCCTCAGCCAGCCGTGATACATGTCGTCCTCGGACTCGTCATATGCGGAAACGATATGAAGCAAAGCGCTGACTTTTTTGCGCTCTTCATCTGTCCAGCCGGGAGTCTCAGGACTCTTCTTCTGATTCAAGCACAAGTAAATTATGGCATCGCAGGTGTAACCGAAGTCCATTGTGACCTTTTCCAGATAACGAACGAGCTGACGGTTCATGTCTGCTGCGCCGTTGATCTTGTTTTCGATGATGATCGCCCGCTTGCTGCTCTCGTCACAAATGAGCAGGTCGATTCTACCAGCCTCGCGAAATACTTGGGCGTTTGTGTAGTTATCAATTTCAAGCCCGATACCGTGGTGCTCCCGAAGGAAACTCAGAAACAGTCCAAGGAAGCGGTCGCCCTGGCCATGGCTCCCTGTGGGGGAGATGATCGCCTGCATGATGTCGCTGTGGAGATTCTCGCGGTAATAAACGTCGGAAATCAGGTGGAAGAGATTGAACCCCATATCGACATCTCTTTTCCTCACACATTCTGCATGTCGGTGGGTGAGTTGCAGGGCCTCAGCGTTTCGCAGCCATTCGGACACGCGGCTGACGAAGCACTTATTCAAGGCGCTTACTTTGCTGAGCATCTGAATTTCTGGCTCCAAGATTTGCACTACAGATTTGCTGGTAGGAGGACATACACGCCGAGGACATCGACGGGAAGGCAGGGAGTGACTTCGTAGCTGCCGAGATCGCGGGCGGCTTCACGGACGCGGCGGTGGTCGGTGAGGAGGGCTTCGGCGCGTTGTTTGGCTAGGGACTCGAGATAAGGCGTTTGGGAAGTGAGGAAGTCGAGAGCGGTCTGGATCTCTCGGGTGGCGGCGGCTTCGGTGAGGTTGGAAGCGGGTTCGGCGGCGAGGAGTGCGGTGAGGTCGGACTCAGGGAGCCATTGAGGTTTGGCGCGACCAGCAACGGCGAGGGTGACGCATTCCTCGGCCATGAGGGTGCGGGTGACATCTCGGCGCTTGCTGGTGAGCTGATGGCGGAGGCGCAGGACAAAGATGCTGGTGACGATGCTGACGGCGTTTGTGACGGTGGCAGCGCTGCGAGCAGCGAGAGGGTGCGCGGAACCGGAGAGGGAGTCTTCAAGAAGTGTGTCGGCGAGGAGCGAGACGATGGGGTGAGTGCGCTGGAGGAAGCGAGCACCGGGCACGGGGGCTTTGGGATCAAAGTAAATGGCAACGGGCTTGGTGATGTCTTCCAGGGCTAGACGCTCGCGCAAGGTCTGCGGGAGGTGCTGAGGGAGCAGGCGGTAGGCGACCCGTTTGAAGGGCTCCAGCGGCGCATTCAGGCGGGAACAGGTGTTCTTGACGAAGCGGAGGATGTCTTCCGAACTGCCGAGTAGGGAGCGTTGCTTTTCCCACTCGGGCAGGACTTCGTCAGGACGGAGCCGGCGCTGTGCGAAAACGGTGCGGTTGGCCTTGGCATTCTCCATGGCATCTCGCCAATGGGTGTCGAGCGTGGCGAGTTCGGGATTTGAATTGAGATCGCCGAGGTCGAACTCGGTTTGGTAGTTCACGGTGCGGCTCTTTTTGAGCAGGGCTGCTTTAATGAGCGCCTGGTTGATGCGCTGGGCATCGGCGGGCATGGGAACGAGCACACCCAGTTCTTTGCGGATGGCTTCGGCTTTGCGCAGGATGACGTTGAGGATGAAACCATCGACAGGGTTATCCTGGCCATAGAGCATGGTGGCACGCACCTCGCGAGCCTGCTGGCCGAAGCGGTCCACGCGGCCTTCGCGCTGCTCGTGGCGGGAGGGGTTCCACGCGAGATCGTAATGGACGACAGCGGTGAAGAGGTGCTGGAGATTGACGCCTTCGGAAAGACAGTCAGTGGCGACAAGGATGGGCTGCTCGGCATCGCCGAGGAGGTTGACGCGTTCTTCGCGTTCATCAGAGGGATACTCGCCAGTGACAGCTTCGACCGTGGCGTCCTTGAACTCGGAAGCGAGGTGCTGGGAGACATAGCGTGCTGTGGCGATGTAGCGGCAGAAGACGACGGGCCGGAAGCCTTCTTTGAGGAGGCTGCGAATGTGAACGATGAGGGCGGCAAGCTTGGGATCTCCTTTGGCTCCAGCGAGTTGATGCGCTGTGGCGATGAGGGTTTTTAGTTGCCCAGCTTCATCATCCATAGCAGCAGCGGGCTCGATGTCACTTTGGGTGAGTTCGGCACCGATGCCGTCGTAGAGACGCTCGTCGTCATCGGTAGCATCTGTATCCGCTGGGATGTCGGAGGTTGTCGTGCCGGACAGGCGGGTTTCCAGGGCTTTGGCGGCAGCGGCGGGCGATGAGGAAATGCAGCGCAGAAGGGCCAGCGTGGCATACCAAATCATCTGGGCGTGCTGTCCAGATGTCTGCTCGGCGCGAGTAGCGAGGCCGACGCAATAGTCGCGCACGTCATCGAAGAAACGACCCCATTCGCCGGTGAGGGCATAAGTGATCTCGGTGGTGAAGCGGCGTGGGAAAACGCTGGTGTCCTGCCATTCTTCTATGTCTTTGCGTCGGCGCTGGACGAAGTGTCGAGCTAGCTCTTCGCGCAGGCTACCACGCTGATCCTTGTCATCGCGCAATGCAGAGAACTCAGGTCGCAAGAGGGAGAGGAGATTGTAGAAGGCGTCATTGTCACCGGAGTGCGGTGTGGCGGTGAGCAGGATGAGATGGCGTTCTTCGTTTGCGGCGAGCTTTTGCAGCAGCTCAAAGCGGAGCTGTTTGCCCTGGCCCACGGCGGCGCAGGTATGGGCCTCGTCCACGATGACGCATTCAGGGGCGATGGAGAGGAAGTGCTCGCGGTGGCGCTCGCTTTTGATGTAGTCGAGGCTTACGACGACGAAGGGATGCTGGTCAAAGAGGCTAACGCCGGGAGGAAGGGAGCGCTCGACGCGGTTCGCGCTTGCGGAGGTGAGGGCGATGGCACGGATGTGGAAGCGATTCTCCAACTCGCCCTGCCATTGCTCGACTAGGTGAGGCGGGCAGAGGATAGCGCAGCGGGTTATCTCGCCACGGTCGAGCAGTTCTCTCACGATGAGGCCGGCCTCGATGGTTTTACCGATGCCCACGTCGTCGGCGATGAGCAGGCGCACGACGGGCAGGCGCAAGGCCATGAGCAATGGCACGAGCTGATAGGCACGAGGTTCGACGGCGATATTGCCGAAGGAGCGGAAGGGGCCAGCGCCGTTGCGGAGTTTTAGGTGGATGGCATCGCGCAGCAGGGTGGCGGCCTGGTGGCTGCCATGGCGTGTGGGATCAGGCAGCGGGAAGGTGGCTGGCTCTGGCGGTGACGGCTCCAGATCGGGAAGGATTAGCGAGATGTCCTCCTCGGAACCGCCCAGTGGGCGAAGCGAGAGAGCCTGTGGCGACGAGCCAGGCTGGACGACCCATTCACGACCACGGGCGCGGACAAGAGCACCAGGTGAAAATTCAGCAAAGGCGATGCTCATACGGGGGAAGATGGAGTGCCAAAGATGGCAGTGTGAGTGGCGAAAATTGCAGGCCAGTCGGCCATGTCTGGCAGAAAGACGATGATGGTGAAACCACGATCTTGGGCATAGGCAGTGGTCACAGCAGAGGGGGGCGAAAGGAAGATGAGCGCACGGGCAGCCTGATAAAAAGCATCAGCCGTGGCTTCATCGCCATTGATTGGGACGGCAAATTTGTCGGGCTGACGTAAACCGAGGCGCATGATTTCTCCCAACCAAAGCGTGATGGATTCTTGCGATCCGTCTGCGGGATTTTTTTTGACAGGGACCTCAAGATGGAATGGCTCCACGGTGCCATTGGCGAGTGACACCAAGAACGAGAGGGCTGAAGCGTTGCGCCGGTCGATGATTTCATGGTCCGGCTGGTTGTAATAGGAGAGCAGGCACTGGTAGCAGCCTGCTTCGCATTGAAGGGCCTTTTCGCCAGCCCGGGCACCGGCGGTGTCCTTGAGGTCGTCCTTGGTGAACGATCCTTCGGGCATTTCGTAATGCATGACCGAGAGCGCGAGGCGGGCCACCAGCGCCAACTGGGTGCGGTCTGTGGCGAGACGATTGAGGACGCCAGCCCCGCCTTCAGCGGCCTCATACAGCAAGAGCGAGCGGCGCTCCTGTGGGGTCGGCAGGCCTTCGACGACGAGTTCAGAAGACTCGATCTGGAAGGTCTGCTCGATGCCACGCTTCATGGCGGCCTGGATGGTCGCCATGGCAGCCTGTTGCATCATGTCGGGCGTGAGGATGAGGATGTTCCGATGATCCTCAACAAACGGCACAATGCGCTGAGAGGCGGTTTTGGCGGATGCGGCATCTTCGGGCGACTCCTGTTCATCACCCTGACTGCTGTCCTCGGCTTCGTCCTGCTTGCTCCACATGCCTGTGAGCGGATTGATCTTGAACCCTAGCTGATTCTTCTCCTTCCGCCTCTTCGGCCCTCGATTGATGCGCCAGAGTGAGGCTGCGGGAGAGTAGGTCAAATTGGCGACTGTAGCGTCACCGAGGGTCACTTTCGCGACCTGCTTTTCGGGAGCCCCACCGGTGCCGGGGAGGAAGCGGTAGGTGGTGATGATGTCGAAACCCTGACGCTGGCGTTCCTCGTCATTGGCAGAGATTCGCTCGACAGGTTTCGTCTCCACCGTCTCGATGCGGTAAAGCTCGTTCACTCGCGCTTCCGGAGAGAACCCCTCCCCGCATTGATCACAGACATGGTGCTTGGGCTCGGGATCCTCCGGGCGTCCGAGATGGCCGTAGCCACAATGAGTGCAGACCAGTGCATTGAGCGTGGCGAGCTTCGAGTCTGAGGTGATGTGGTCAGCAGCGGTGACATTGAGCTTGGCACGAACTACGCGGAACATGCGGCCATCATGGTAAATAAGGCTGCGCGGTCCGAACTCCGAGAGTGCGAGGAATCGGGGACGACTCACCATGTTCCCGGAATCGTCCTTGCCGTTCTTCTTGCGTCCTGTCGAAGGAATCCAAGCCATCAATGGCAGGCGCGGGAAGTTGTAGCCGGGAAGGAAGCCCTGACTGGCGAGGTAGCGGAAGGTATAGAAGTCGTTGTTCTGCCCACCACTGGTTTTGAGGAGCACTTTGAGCTGGTTATCAGCATCTACATAACGCCGTTTGGCACTTTCGCGTTCGGCGGGCGAGGTGGCGGGACTTTGCCCGATTGCGTAGGCCGATGCCATCTGCTTTTGAGTGGCATTGTAGAGTTCACGCCAGCGGTCGAAGGCTTTCGCAAACGCCCCTACACTGCGCTGGATGACGGTCTCGACATAATCCGGCGAATACCAAGGCAAGCCCAAGAGTTCAGAATCAACCTGAGCGATGACAGCCTTGGCAGCAATGATGGCACGGCGCTCCACCGCTGGATCGCTGATGGCCTCCTCGAGTGACGTTTCGAGCGGCTTCTCCGGGGTGTTCAAGTCGAGCAGCGGTGCGATGCTAGTGTCGATCTGACGTTCCACCGAGGCAAGCCAGACGGCATGGATGTGGCTCTCGATGAGGTTGCGATTGGCGAGGTCGAGTGTAGGTGCTTTGACGACACCGTGGACCATCTCGTCGGAGTGATGGAAGAACCATTGGTCATGCGGACTCATGGCCGCCGAGTAAGTCACCACGAGGGCGGCCTGCCCGGATCGGCCGGCGCGGCCACTGCGCTGTGCATAGTTGGCCGGTGTGGGCGGCACATTGCGCATATAGACGGTGTTCAACGCGGAGATGTCCACGCCAAGCTCCATCGTGGGTGAGCAGTAAAGAACCGGAAGACGGATGAGCGGCCCCTTTTGCCCAGACTCCTTCCACCACTTTCGGTCGAGGTCGGACTGGCGGAATCGGGCTTCGAGAATCTTACGATGGTCAGCATCCACTTGGGCTGTGTGTTCATGTGCCTCGAAGTCGAAGAAGTAATGGCCCGGTGTGCCGAGCAACTCAGCGACCGAAGTATAAAGGTCGCGGAAAAATGAGTTGATCCTGCCGTCTGGATTGACTGGCGTTTCGTTGTGCTGCCAGGCCAGTGCCGTGTCCTTTAATGCCCAACCGATAAGCGATGGGCCACGGTTGCTGCTGCTGACATAGCCGCCTTTGGCTGCGCATGTGAGGAAAGCCCGGACAAGTTCCACCAGGATCTCTCCGGGCGTCGTGCGTAGGTCGTGCTGTGATCCCAAATCCGAGTATCGAATTTCGCGAACGAGGCGGGAGCGCGGTCCCCCACCGATCAGGTCGTCTCGTTTCTTTTTACCCTTTGCTTCGGGCCGCCGGTCGAGAATGAGATACTTGGTCGTGGCAAGGTTTTCGTCCGGTCCAAGTGACCAACGTTCTGTCAGGTGGCTGGCGATTGCGGCCTTGGCAGTGTCTTGCCTCGCTGGATCGAGATACTCGGACTCGACACACAGATCACGAAGCATCGCGTCAAAGATCAAATGACCGAGTATGGAGCGGCCTGCTGGCGGCAGAGAGCGAAGGAGTGACCAGCCCTGCTCAGCAGCGGGACTCAGATTGGCTGGCTGCTTATCGGTCGCAAAAAGCGACTCTTTTGCGGCAAGATCGTCGAGTCCTCGAAAATCGATATTGAGCAGCTTCAACTGTCCCAGATTGGGATTGTTGTAGCGCCAGCCTTTGCGCAGATCCCGAAGCAAGCGGTAGCCTAGGACGAAACGAGCGGCACGATCCGCTTCCTCTTTGGCGAGACCAAACAGTTCGGGCTCCTGGAGGTATTCGGCGAGGATGTTTTCGTCGGATGTCTCGAAACCCAGTGCCCGGAACACCTCGACGCCCAAGTCGCCGGCGTGGAGTCTGCCTCCTTTGCCGCGAAGAGCTGCGAGGAGTCCGGCGCGGATCAAGAGGAGGTAGAGGAAGTCATTGAAGTGCCCAGCTTGTAGGGCGGCGTCTTGGCGGTTGTCAGTGAAACCAAGGAGCTTGCGGAAATCCGACGTGGCGTTCTCTGGGACTGAAGTCGCGAAATGTTGCCGCAACATGGCCAGTGTCAGTACTGTCGTGGCCGAGGATCGACCTTCACCGGAAAGGCCAGAGAGGCGGTTGATGTCGCGGCCATGCGCCTGATGCTCGTGCCCGCAAGAGAGGCAGAAACGAAACTTGCCAGGAATAAACCAGAAGCGTCGTCCGCTATCGCGGTGCCCGCGTGCATCGATCGATTCGGACAGAGGTTGAGCACTCTTGTAGTTTTGTTTGACCCTCTCACCGGTGGCTGATTGTTCTAACCATGAGTCAGGGAGGTCTTCCAGTCGGCCCTGGTAATCCTGGCCAGCCCTGACTGGCATGAGGAAGCCAAAGTGGCGCTGCTTGTCGTCATTGCCCACATCGTCGATTTCACGCGGCGTGAAATGGGGTGCTTGGTTTGCGGTCTCCCAGACGGGATGGTATTCCTGCCCGCACTCACGGCAAAAATGCGTGCTAAAGAGGAGCACACCTTCCTGCTGACGACCAGGGGCGAAACGTTGAGCTTCAAGGGTAATCTGTCTTTCGTTGTCTGGCTCAAGGGTGCAAAGAACCTTGCCGGGGCCACTGATGAACTGGTGAAGCTTGAAGGCGAAGAGTGCGCGACCATCAGGGGTCGTGACATCCTGTGCAGCAGTGAGGAACTGCTCCAAAGCCTGCCGAGCAAGCGCAGGATCGACCTTGGCATCCGCTGCCAAAGCAGATGCCGCTTCAGACAATCCACGAGGGCGGGCACGCTCTGGCTTGGACTGATCACGCATTCTAAGCCCGAGGGTCAACTCGGTCCAGATGGCCAGCGGGTCGTTGCGGAACGCGTCTAGCGTGGCCCAAGATTCCACCGACTGCTCGAGTCGGGAGGCGAGTGAAGGCCGGATGGCATCAAGGCTGCGAGAGGGGGTCGTCGTTCGCTCCAACGTCTCCCCGATGACGTCGTCTTCAGTCAGCTCCGTGCCAAAAAGCTTGGATGCAACACCCGCGACCGTGCGCTTCTGGTCCTCGACCGAACCCGTGCTCGACATCGTGGCGGAGGTGCCGATACAGAGCAGCTTGTCGGCTTTAAGTCTCTGGCGAAGTCGGCGCACCAGCATGGCGACATCTGCGCCCTGACGGCCTCGGTAGGTGTGCAGTTCGTCAAGCACGAGAAACTCTAGGCCCTCGCAATTTCGAACAACCTTAGAGTCCACTTCGGGGTCGAAGCGGGTGAGGATCAACTCCAGCATCATGAAGTTGGTCAGAAGAATGTCCGGGGGATTCTCAGCCAGTCGCTGACGCTCTGGACCGCTCTCCTGGCCGGTATAGCGGGCAATGGTCAGTCCGAGTGCTTCTGCTCCCGGGTTTTCCAGAAACTTGCCAATTTCTTCCGCCTGGCTATTTGCCAGAGCGTTCATGGGGTAGATGATAATTGCTCGCGTTCGGGGCGTGGAGTCTTTCTGTTTTTCAGTAAGGACGTGGTGAACAATCGGGAGAAAGAAGGCGAGCGATTTACCGGAACCGGTGCCGGTGGTCACAACATAGCTGCGCTTGAGGCGAGCCTTAGTGGTCGCTTCCATCTGGTGCTTAAAAAGCTGAATGGATTGAAGCGGCAGGGGTGGCTTGCCAACCTTGAAAAGGGTCTCACAGCCCGGATGTAGGAGGCGCTCCTTCACCAATTGCTCCACCGTGGTCGCTCTTTGGTAGTTCGGATTGATCTGAATGAGGGGTTCCGGCCAGTAGCGTCCGCGCTCATAAGCCTTTTCGACTTCGTCAGCGATGTCCTTAGCATTAATCTTCGTGAAGCTCCGGGAGAAGGAGCTGTAGCTGTCGATCAGATCATTGCGGAAGCGGAAGACGTTTTGCATGAAAATATTAACGCGATGCTAGCGCAGTAGATGGTTCTTTTGCCTTCCTTTTTTATGGAATTAGCATTTTCTGCTAAGCGCCGGGTAGGGGCGCGTGCCTTGGCTGGAATGGTGAGATGGGCGGCGAGGAAGTCATTGAAGGCGGCGACGGCGTGCTCCTGCATTGGCTGCATGGAACCTGACCGGTCGAGGATGTAGGCGATTTCGGTGAGGTGTGGATTCATGATCACCTCGAATCTCTTACAGGGGGTGGGACATCTGTGGGGCGACAGACGAACTTTCTTTGGTATTTCTTTAGCTAAACTCACCGCGCCTGCATCACCATCAGCCCTGTCCGCGCTCCGGCGGCATATCTTCCTGTCACAAGACTCTGCTTCTGAAGCAAAGCACCGCCGAAGGTGAGGTTCACTCCCCTCTTGGCATCCACGCAGGTGCCGGTGATCAGGCCGGTGGCGGCGGTGAAGGTCAGGGTGATCTTGTCGGGGCCGTAGTAGAGGATCGTGTTGGCGGTGGTCCAGGTCGTGGCGCGGTCCAGCGTCGTCAGGTCCAAAGTGGGCAGAGGGGACATGTCGGGGCCGCTGAGGCGGAGCCAGGTGTTGTAGAGGGTGTTCGTCAGGCCGGGGAAGGCCCGCTGACCGACCGGCGGCGGGGTGTAGCGACTACCGACCACGCCGCGAGTCGTGTTAAAGCCTGCGAAGTAGCTTTTCGTGGCGGGCACGGCGTTGGGTTTCAGCCAGCGCAGGGTGCCGTCCAGATCACTGATGCCCGGCACATCGCGGAAGGTCAGTTTGCCGGCCACGTAGCCGCCGGTGGTGCCGTAGAGGTTGCGATGCAGGGTCCACTCGGCTTTGCGGGACACGCGACCGCCGAAGGTCGCTGTCGTGCCATCGGCGAGGGTGAGCGTGCCGGTGCAGTCGCCGGTGGGGGAGACCTTCAGGCTGGCATAGCCATCGCCGCCGGGTTGGGCGGCTGTATCAACCGCGTCGGGGGCTCGCATGGCGAGGGTGTAGAGGCCTGCTTGCGGTGCGGGAGCGGTCTTCGGGTAGATGGGGAAAAAGGCGGCATCCACGGCGTGGGCGGTGCCATCGGCGGAAAAGCTGCCGGTGAGCTGGTAGCCATCAGTCGTGCCATCCGCGAGAGCGAGCTGGATCGTGCCGACGATGTTCGGCAGGCCTGTGCGTGTGATCACCACCGTGGCCTGACCATTGGACCCCAGTGCGCCTTTGAAAGCATAGCGCTTGCCTGAAATGACCACCGTGCCGCTCA
>JBIKIA010000497.1:0-3949 GCA_044361885.1 Prosthecobacter sp.
CTGACCGATGTTGCCATAGGCCCGCAGGCGTTCGACGCCGAGCTGCTGATTGCTCTCCAGTGCCGGCAGCCCGGCCATGCAAAAGCCCAGTGCATCGGTGAGCTGGCCTTTGGAGAACTCGACATCGAGCTGGTTGTTGGTCGGCGTTTGCAGCAGTTGCGTGAGGAACTGATCCACCGCCGTCTGCGCATGCTGGAGATTGGAGTCGGCAGTTTTCTTTTGATTGATCGACTCATCCCGCTGGCCGGTGAGTTCGACGATCTTATCATCGCGCACTTTTTTCTCCTTCTGCAAAACACTGTCCTGCTGCGCGATGAGCACTTCATCCTTCTGCGCGCGGCGGAGTTGGAGGAACCCGAAGATGCAGCTCACGGTGAGTGCGGCAGCCAGTCCGACGACGATGGTCTGAAGGGTGCGGACTTTGACGACCTGCTTCTTCCGCTCCTGCACGGTCTGCTCGCGGGATTCTTCGAGCAGGTAGTCGGATTCCAGCACCTCGAACTCGCGCACGATCTCACGCACATCGGACCAGCGAGCGTTGGGATTCAGATCAAGCGCACACTCGATGATGGAGCGGCGGCGCTCATCCCATTTGGACTGCGTGGCAGAGGGCCAGGCGATCTTCGGCTGCGAGCGGACGGTGTTGAGCAGGGCCTGGCTGTCGATCCCGTAAGCGAGTCCTGCAGCAGCTTTTTGCTGCACGAGCGCCAGCTGTTCTCCCCAGGCTCGACCCGCACGCGGGAACTGCCCTGTCAGCAGGCGATAGGAAAGTACACCGAAGGCATACACATCCCAGGAGGGGCCGTAGCCGGCGAACACACCATCGGGATTCTCCGCCTGTTCGGGGCAGAGATGCATGAAGTGATCTGTCAGTTCCAGATGGTGAATGCCACCCACCCAGCCCTGGGCGATGTCCGTGAGGCGAATGCTCGACTCGGCATCGTCCTCCAGCAGGATGTTGCAGGGGCGGAGGTTTCCATGCGGGACGCCGTGCTTGTGCAGCCAGGCGAGCGCGTCTGCGATTTGATAAATATAAGCCCAGGCCTGGTCCGGCGGCAGGCTGCCCTGGCACAAAGATTCAAGCGTGGGTGTCTGCCAGAGTCGGCGCCCCTGGCTGTCCTTCGTGAGCATGCCGACGAGCGGCGTGACCATGTAATAGGGACTTCTTTCGAAATTCACCTCCTCCACAGGCAGCACACCCCGATGGTGCGGCATCTGCTGGATGGCATGCAGCGCAGTAGCGAGCGCCTTGCGGTTGATCGCCATCGAGGAAAAGACCTTCACCGCGCAGACCTTGCCATGCGCACTCGCACGATAGACGGCCCCGCAACGTCCGCTGCCGACGAGGTCCAATAGCTCATGTCCAGCGATCTCAGGCAGACTCATTCGGCGCGCTCGGGGGTTGGGGACATGGGGTTGGGTGGGGGCTCACGCCATCGTTGGTCGGGGCGGCGTGATGTGAAACATGGCGCTACCGAAGCGTTGAATCAAGCCGGGTGTGATCGCCAAATAAACAGGACGTTGCCAAATGGAGCCCCATCAGGCCTTCAAATGCAGACTGCTGCGCATCCGCTCGGCCTCGATGATGGAGCGGAAGCGGGTCTCATCGCTCTCTCGTGTGTCGCTCACGAGACAGTATCGGTAATCTTCCCAGTGCTTCATCTCCGACTCGGCATTCTTCAGCCGCAGTTCCACGACTTCGGCGCTGTCCGTGCCGCGACCGGAGAGCCGGGCGCGGAGTTCTTCGAGACTCGGCGGCATGACAAAAATGTCCGTCAGGCACTGCTCCACGAGATCGTCCTCGCAGCCGCGCACCTGCGCCGCGCCTTGCACGTCGATGTCCATGAGCACGTCCACGCCCCGGCGGAGATTCTCGAAGACGTAGCTTTTTAGCGTGCCATACCAGCGATTGTGAACCCGGGCGTATTCGAAGAGCTCCCCACGGTCCACCCGCGCCAGGAAGTCCTCCTCGGTCAAAAAGAAGTAGTCCTTCCCATCCACCTCACCCGGCCTCGGCGGGCGCGTGGTGCATGAAACGGAAAACACCGCCTTTCCTTCCGCACAGACCTTTCGGCACAGCGTGGTCTTCCCCGTACCCGAGGGGCCGGAGACGACGATGAGCAAACCAAGACGGGAGGCGGGATCGGGCATGGGGTGGGATTACGCACGCCGGGCCTGCCCGCAAATCTTTTGGCAACAGGGTCAACATTGGCGGTAGCTACGATGTAATGACATTCCATGCTCGACTTGTGTAACCATTCTCGATAAAAAAGGGTTATTGCGATGGCGGTCCCCTTCCCCGCCATCACGACTTTGCTATGAAAACGATGACTGCGTATGCTGGCCGCTGCCTTGAGTGCCTGACATGTCTTGCTGTTTCTTCCTGCATCAAGCGATGGGCTTCCTGCCTCATCTACCTCTTCGGATTGGCCTCGGCTCTGACCTTTCCTGCCACTGCCTCAGGTCAGTCAGGCACGTCCTGGACGCTGAGAAATCCTTTGCCCACGAATGAATTTCTGCACGCTGCGGCATGGTCTGGGAGCCACTTTGCCGTTGTCGGGAATAGCGGCCTGATTCTAACCTCTCCTGATGCCATCACCTGGACAAAGCGCAGCTCGGGAGTCTCAGCCACCCTTCTCGGGCTGGTGCATACTGGCAGTCAATTTGTAGCAGTGGGTGAAGGTGGCACCATACTGACCTCTCCCGATGGCACTGTTTGGACGAAGCGGATATCGAGCACGGCCAAGACACTCCAGGCCTTGGTCTGGACGGGCTCCACGCTCGTGACGGTGGGCGAGGATGGCACCGCGCTGACCTCCATGACAGGCACGACCTGGACCACCCGCTTTACCGGGACTTCGCTGGATCTGACTGCAGCAGTGTGGACAGGCACTCAGGTGCTGGCCGTGGGAGAATTGGGCATCACCCTGGAGTCGAGCACCGGCAGCACATGGGCACAGACATCCCAGACGCCCACGCTGAGTTTCACCAGCCTGGCCTGGGATGGTGCGCAGTTCATCGCCTGCACCAGTGGCGGCACTCTGCATACCTCTCCCACGGGCGTTATTTGGACCCAGCGGCACGCCAGCGGTGCTTCTCTTGCCGCCGTGCTCTGGACCGGCTCCACCGCTGTCGCCACGGGTTCTGACGGGACCATTCTGACCTCACCGGATGCCATCACCTGGACCGCCCAGAGTTCTGGATCGAGCCAGTTCCTGCTCGGCATCGCCAAGGGAGGCAGCACCGTGCTCGTCGTCGGCGCAGCAGGAGCGCTCCTGACCTCGACCAATACCACGACATGGACGGACCGCTCCGTCGTCAGCCATGTCGCGCTGAATGACATCGCCTGGACCGGACTGAAAATGGTGGCTGTCGGCCTGGATGGCGGCGTGCTCAGCTCGGCGGATGGGGTGGTGTGGGCGGTGGAGTCACTCGGCTCAAGCGATGACCTCAAGGGTGTCGTCTGGGCGGGGGACAAGCTGGTCGCCGTGGGGCAGAGCGGAGTCATCCACACCTCTCCCGATGGCGTGACCTGGACCCCGCGAACTTCGGGCACGGCGCAGGTTCTGCTGGCCGCTGCCTGGACGCGAAATCTCGTCATCACAGTCGGCGCGAACGGAACGATTCTCACCTCCCCGGATGGCATCACCTGGACCGCGCGGACTTCGGGAACGCCGGAGGATCTCCGAAGCGTGACGTGGACCGGAGCGCAAGCCCTGGCCGTTGGCACAGATGGCGCGGTTTGCTCCTCCACGGATGGCATCACCTGGACGGCCTCTACCACCGCGCCCTTCGCTGACCTGAATGCCGTGACCTGGTCTGGGAAGCAGTTCTGTGCCGTGGGAGATGGGGACATCATCCTGACTTCACCCACGGGCGCAGTTTGGACTCAGCGGAGCATCTCGTTCGGGCAAAACCTGCTCGATGTGGTCTGGGCGGGCACTCAATT
>JBIKIA010000500.1:0-3947 GCA_044361885.1 Prosthecobacter sp.
GTTCTTGACGATGGTGGCCGGACCTTTGGGCGTCTCGTAGGTTTTCCAGAGACGATCCAGCTCGAGCATTTTTGGATTCGGGACGCTCATACGGCTACCTCCACTTCTTCACGATGATTGTCGGAACGGCGTTTGGGGCCGCGACGGTTTTGGAATTCCATGCTGCGTAGGTTGTTGAGATCTTCGGGCAGGATGTCGGGCAGGCTGAGTTTGACGGATGACTTCACTTTGGTTCGGCCTTTGGCGTCGAGGAGAGTGGTGATGAGCTGGGTGCGGAGTTTCTTGAATCGCGAATCGTGGTTGATGGCTTTGCGATCACGCGGGCGCTCGATGTCCACACTCATGGGCTCGCCAAGTGTGGCGGGGGCTGTCGGGAGCAGTGGGATGACTTTGTCGGCGACGAGGATGGCTTCATCGGGGTCGTTGGTGATCCAGATGACCGTGGTTTTGTTCGTCAGCCAGATGTCGGCGATCTCATCCTGAAGCTGCGCGCGGGTGAGTGCATCAAGAGCGCTGAGAGGCTCGTCCATGAGCAGCACTTTCGGCTGCATCGCGAGCGTGCGGGCGACTGACACTCGCTGTCTCATGCCGCCGGAGAGTTCCTTCGGCAGCTTGTGTGCCGCGTGGCTGAGTTTGACCATCGCGATGTATTTGGCGACGTGCGATTTGCGCTGCTCTTTGGTCCAGTCTTTGAAAACTTCATCGACGGCGAGCGAGATGTTTTCCTCCACGTTGAGCCAGGGCAGGAGCGAGTAGTTCTGGAAAACCAGACCACGATCCGGGCCTGGGCCGGTGATGACTTCACCAGAGATGGAGGCAGTGCCCGTGTCTGGCTTTACCAAGCCGGAGATCAGATTGATCAGAGTGGTTTTGCCAGAGCCGGAATAACCGACGATGACAACGAACTCACCTTCCTCGACGGAGAGGTTGATGTCCTTGAGGACTTCCGTGCGGTTGTCAGGAGGCCCAAAGCCTTTGGAGGCACCTTTGATTTCGATAAGCGGCATATCTGGATCAGTGGGTGGGTTAAGCGGTCTTGAACCGTGATTCGATCACGCTCATCAGACGGTCGAGGACGTAGCCAACGACGCCGATGGTGAGGATGCAGAGGATGATGTGGGCGTAGCTGTTGGCATTGTATTGCTGCCACAGGAAGCCGCCGACGCCGGGCATGCCGGTGAGCATTTCCACCGCGACGATGACGAGCCAGGCGATACCGAGGCTGAGACGGAAACCGGTGAACATGTAGGGCAGTGTGGCGGGCACGAGCACCTTCCAGAGCGTCTTCCATTTCGAGAGTTTGAGCACCTTGGCGACATTCAGGTAATCCTGCGGCACGGCGCGGACACCAACGGCGGTGTTCATGACCGTGGGCCACATGGCGCAGATGGCGATGGTGAAGAGCGCGGCGGCATCGGAGGCTCCGAAAGACGTGCGTCCCTCGCTATCCATGATCTTCACGCCGCTGAAGAGGATCATACCGAGCGGCAGCCATGCGAGCGGTGATACTGGCCTCAGCACTTGGATGATGGGATCAAAGGCTTTGGTGAATTGCTTTGAAAGGCCAAGGAAGAAGCCAATCGGTGTGCCGATGATGAGGGCGATGGCATATCCCTGCGCGACGAGCACGAGTGACATCCAGGTGAAGCGTAGGATGCCCTGGTCGAGTTCGCCACGCTTGGCAAAGGGCTCGACGATGTAGGGCTTGCTGGCCGTCCATGTCTCGACCGGAGTGGGAAGATCGGCGGAGAGACCTGCACGCTTGGTGACTTTGATCTTGTCGCCGAAGTCATCGACTTTTTCGGTGATGACGGACTTTCCGGCGATCACATACCAGAACAGGCAGGTGACAAAGATCGCCAGAAATGGCAGGAAGATGGAGTCGAGTTTGTATTTCTGGATGAGGTGTTGCATGGCGGCGGCAGCAGGGAATTTGGACCGATCCGTCGGAGTGGACGGATCGGTTCGATGTGAGAGCAGGTTATCCTTTGATGGTTTTGACGGCGAACGAGGCGGCGTAGGCTTCGAGGTCGCTTGTGGGGTCGAATTTGACGCCATCGAAGAGCGTCTCGGCGCTGGTATCGACTCCGCCGTGGACGTAGCCGATCTCCTTCATGGCCTCCTCGTAGATGTCGGAGCGCATGACCTGCTTCGCGACGCCCTCATAGTCAGGTGCGCTTTCGACGAAGCCCCAGCGGCGGAGCTGCGTGAGCCACCATTTGGCGTACTTGGCCTGCGGGTAGTTGCAGTTGCGATCACTGAAGATCATGTAGTTCGGGTCCTTGAACTTGCGTCCGTCGCCCATGAGGTACTTGCCTTGCAGACGCCCGAGGATGGTTTCGGGCGGGCAGTTGATGTAGGTGGCGGCGCTGACGATGTTCGCCTGCTCCTCGCGGTTCTCCATCTTGTCGAGCCACACGCTGGCCTCATGCAGCGCCTTGAGCACAGCTTTGACGGTCTTCGGATTCTTCGCTGCATATTCCTCCGTGAAGGCACAGACTTTTTCCGGGTGGTCCTTCCAGATGGCCTGGGTGGCGATGGAGGTGAAGCCGATGTCTTCAGCGATGGTCTTGGCGTTCCATGGCTCGCCAACGCAGAAGCCGTCCATCTTTCCGACCTTCATGTTCGCGACCATCTGGGGAGGTGGGACAGTGATGAGGGAAACGTCAGCACCAGCACCTGCGGCATCGCCTGGATTGATGCCGCCTGCTGCGAGGTAGTAGCGCATCCACATGGCGTGAGTTCCCGGCGGGAAGGTCATCGCGAAGGTCATCGGATTGCCGCTGGCTTTGGCGGCATCGACGAAGGGTTTGAGAGCCTTTGGATCATCGGCGACCTTGCCTTTGAGCGAATTGGCGAGCGTGATGGCCTGGCCGTTACGATTCAGGATGTATGGCGCGATCAGCGGCTTCTTCGGAGCACCACCGAGGCCCATGGTGGAGGCGATTGGCATACCAAGAAGCATGTGCGTGGCCTGAATGTCACCATTGACGAGAGCGTCACGGATGGCTGCCCAGCTTGCGCCTTTGCTGACGACGGAGTTGATGCCGTATTTTTTGAAGAGGCCTTTTTCGTGGGCCAGAATGATGCTGGAACAGTCAGTCAGGGCGATGATGCCGAGCTTCACATCTGGCATTTCAGGGGAGTCATCGGCATAGGCGGAGCCGACCCAGCCTGCTGGCAGGCCGGAGAAGAGGGTGCCAATTCCGGCTGTGGCAGTGCGCTGGAGCAGGGTGCGGCGTGAGATGGTGGAGGTGGGGTTCATGCGTGGGCGAGTTTCGTGCGTTTGTTGGGTTTGCTAGTACTGGCGGCGGCTGTTTGGGGAAGGGGGATGGCGCTGGAGGTCCAGCAGGCGGCGAGGGCGGCGGAGGCTTCGGCACGCTCACCCTGGGTGATGAGCCCGTGGGTGATGAACTGCTCCAACAACCAGCGTCCACGCTCGCCCGTGGGCTCATTGGCATCGCGGCGGTGGAAGATGTGGAAGGCTGCGACGTCAGTACTTTTGCCAGTGCCAAGATCGAGCGGGCCGACGAGGGAGCGCTTCAGTATCTCTTCATCTTTGCCGAGAAAGTAGCCGCTGCGGACGAGGATGCGGGCGACTTCGGGGCGGTTTTCAGTGACATCGCAAAAGGCACATGCCTCGCGCAGTGCAGCGACGATGGCGGCAGCCTGATCGGCATGGCGCTCTATGAATCCCTCGGTGGTGAGGAGCACTTTTTCAGGATGACCGGGGGCAAGCTGCTCGCTGGTGGCGGCGATGAATCCGACGCCGCGTGCGACGGCATCGCTGTTCCAGGGTTCGCCCACACAGCCCCCATCGATGAGGCCAGCTTCGAGATTGCCAACCATCTGCGTGGGAGGCAGCACGACGATGCGCACTTCTTGATCGACATCGATGCCACCCGCAGTGAGCCATTGGCGAAGCAGGAAGTAGTGAGAGGAGAATC
>JBIKIA010000499.1:0-3947 GCA_044361885.1 Prosthecobacter sp.
CTGCGCGAAGCAGCGAGGTGCAGGCGATGAGACTGAGGGCGAGTTTGTGGATGGGGTAGGCTTTCATAGCACCCCGAGCCTGCGTCATCGTGCCAGCGGCGTCTGTAAACGCGGTGTAAAAGGACACCTCTTGACACTCCCGCCTCGCCGCGTTTCGGAAAGGCATGTCCCTCGTGTCTGCCCTCTACCCCGCACTGAAACCCTGGCTCTTCAAAATGGATGCCGAACGTGCGCATGAGTGGACGACACGCATGATGCGCTTTTCCCATGCTCTGGGTTTGCTGATGCCGGACGAGTTGCCACGCTGTGCGCCCATCGACTGCCTCGGGCTGCGTTTCCCGAATGTGCTGGGACTGGCGGCGGGTATGGACAAGTCGGCATCGGCTGTAGAAGCGTGGGCGGCTCTGGGGTTTGGCTTTGTGGAAGTGGGCACGCTGACGCCACGCCCTCAGCCGGGGAATCCGAAGCCGCGTCTCTTTCGTCTGCCGGAGCACGAGGCGCTGATCAATCGTATGGGCTTCAACAATCCCGGCATCCACGCGGCGGTGAAACGGCTGGAGAAGCGCCGCACCAAAGCTGTGGTGGGCGTGAACATCGGGAAGAACTTCGACACGCCGAATGAGAAGGCTGTAGATGATTATCTTTATTGCCTGAAGGCGGCGTATCCGGTGGCGGATTACATCGCGGTGAACATTTCCTCGCCGAATACGAAGGGTCTGCGTGACTTGCAGGCGGAGGATTCGATCCGGCAGTTGCTGTCGGCGCTGAAGAACGAGCAGGCGTCTTTGCAGAAGGAGTATGGAAAAAAAGTGCCGATGCTGGTGAAGATCGCCCCGGATCTGGATGGGGCGCAAATCGAGGCGCTGGCGCGTGTCTTCAATGAGCTGGCTGTGGATGGAGTCATTGCCACGAACACCACGATCAGCCGCGAAGCGGTGGCGGGGCATCCTTTGGAAAAGGAGGCCGGCGGACTCAGCGGTGCTCCGGTGACGGAGCGCTCGACGCTGGTGATTCAGGCTTTCCGCATGCTCCTGCGGCCAGAGACACCGATCATCGGTGTGGGGGGCATCCTCAGTGGCGCGGATGCAGAGGCGAAGCTCAAGGCTGGAGCTTCCCTCGTGCAGGTGTATTCCGGTCTCGTGTATCGCGGTCCGGGGCTCATCCGACATGTCCTGGAAGGCACGCTCGGGGTGCGGTGATTCGCCGGTGTGCGACGAAGTGATGTCCAGAGAGGGCAAATTCCCCTTTGCACTCGGCCAAACCCCGCTACTCTGCGCGCCCTTTTTCTCCCCCCATGCCTGAACCCAAGAACACTCTCCGAATCGGACTGCCCAAAGGCAGCCTCCAGGAGCCGACGCTTGAACTCTTCAAGCGCGCCGGGTTCAACATCGTGATTTCCTCCCGCTCCTACCGCCCGACGGTGGACGATGATCAGCTCGAATTGCGCCTTCTGCGTGCCCAGGAGATCGGCCGGTATGTGGACCATGGCTTCCTCGACTGCGGCATCACTGGCCGTGACTGGATCGCCGAGAACAATGCCGATGTCGAAGTGCTGACAGACCTGCGCTACTCGAAGGCCACATCGAAGCCCACTCGCTGGGTGCTCGTGGTGCCGGATGATTCTCCGGTGCAGTCGGTGAAGGATCTCGAAGGCAAGCGCATCGCCACTGAGGCGGTGGACATGACAAAGGCCTATTTGGAGAAACACGGTGTGAATGCCGAGGTGGAATTTAGCTGGGGTGCCACGGAAGTGAAGGTGCCCGAGCTCGTGGACGCCATCGTGGACATTACTGAAACGGGAAGCTCCCTGCGTGCTAACAAGCTGCGCATTGTGGACACCTTGATGGAAAGCTATCCGCAGTTCGTCGCCAGCAAGCCTGCCTTTGCCGACGCATGGAAGCGTGAAAAAATGGAGACTCTCGTGCTGCTGCTGCGCGGAGCTTTGGAGGCGCGCGACAAGGTCGGCCTCAAGATGAATGTGCCTGCCAGTGCCCTGCAGAAGGTCGTGGAGACCCTGCCGAGCGCCCGCTCGCCCACCGTGTCCCAGCTTGCCACGCCCGATTGGGTGGCCGTGGAGACGGTGATCGCCGAATCTGTCGTGCGGGAGATCATCCCCCGACTCAAATCACTGGGTGCCGAAGGCATCGTCGAGTACCCGCTGAACAAAATCGTCCATTAAACCGGACATCACTAGAAACAACCGAGACACACGCACATGGGATCGCTCAAAAAGCGCCGTAAGACTAAGATCAACAAGCACAAACGCCGGAAGCGCATGCGCGCCAACCGTCACAAGAAGCGTTTGCGCTACAAGTCGTAAGAGCTAGCCTCGCGCGCATGACTTGCCTCCGACCAGTGAATCGATTTTGTCTATTCACTGGCGGAGGTTTCATGTCATTCAGACTCACTTTTCTGTCGGGTATGATCGCGCGATTTCGGCCCAATCTTCCATGCCTTTGGCTCGCCCTCTCAGGCGTGCTTGTTTCTCATGGGCTGGCATCACCGCAGAACCTGACGCGGGCGGACCTTTCCCTGCCAAAGATCACCACTCAACCGCCGGCGAATCTTGAGCTTCGGGCCGAAGGAGTGGCGCTGGCCGAGGCGATGGCACATTTCACGACCGCGCTTCAATTTGAAAGTGCGGGCAAGATGCGTGAGGCGCTCCAGCACTACCTGGAGGTGCTGAAGGTCGATCCCGCGAATCCCGATCTAGCGGCTCACACCGCCGAGCTGGCTTATCATTATCAGAGCCGTGAGCAGGCGGTGGGTGTTCTTGAAAAGGCCAAAGCTTCCCGCCCGGACGAGCCTGCGGTATATCTGAACTTGATCCGCTTTCTGAGCACCTATGTGCCGGATGATCCGTTCGAGCGTGACCGCACGCGTCAGTTGATGGGGGAGGCGGTCACTCGTTTCTCTCGTCGGGCGGAGGTGATCAGCTTTGCCGTCAAGCATCACCTGAGCCTCAGCCAGCGTGATGACGCGCTGAAGGTCATTGACCAGGCTTCGAAGCAGGACATCGAGAGTCCGAACTACTGGCTGGAACTCGGACGCGCAGCCCAGGAGATCTGGCCGCTGGCACAGATCGAGATGAAGGACGAGCATACCAAGCGGGTGAACTTCTTCTTCCAGAAGGCACTCTCCAATGCGGCCACAGATTCCAAAGGCGAACTCACGCGACTCGAAGTGGCGCAGTATTATGTGCTGTCCAACCAGCTCGATCTCGCGCGCACTTTGTGCGAGCGGATCTCCGCGGAGACGGGGAATTTGCAGGCGAGGAAGATTCTTTACCGCCTCTACGAAGCGAATGAGCAGAAGGAGCTGGCTCTCACCGTGCTGGAAAAAATCGTTCTGGACGCACCCGAAGATGTGGAGCAGCGGCGCTTGCTCGTGCAGGCTTATGAATCACGAGAGCAATGGGATCGGGCGGTGCCCCACCTGGAGACCGCCATCCAGATCGGAGGTGGCGATCCCAGCGAGTATCAGGCGCTCGGCCAGCTTATGCTTCAATCCCAGCTTTACGAAAAGCTCATCCAGCTTTGCGAGCGCACGACGAAGCTGTATCCCGACAATCCCATCTTCCATCTGCACGCCGCCTTTGCGCAGCGTAGTTTGCAGCGCTGGGAGAAGGCCATTGAGTCTTTTGGGCGTGCGGCAGCCATGGCGGAGACCGGTCAGGCGGAACTGGTGAACCATCGCTTCTTTTTCCAATACGGCATCACGCTGGAGCGCAGCGGTCGGCACGATGAAGCAGCGAAGATGTTTGAGAAAGCCATCACGCTCACGCCGAAGGACGAGATCGAAGATGTGGCAAACACGATGAACTACCTCGGCTACATGTGGCTGGAACTCGGGCGATATCTGGACAAGGCTGGCGAACTCATCCGCAAGGCCAACGAACTCCAGCCCGACAAAGCCGCCTATGTGGACAGCCTCGGCTGGTGGCATTT
>JBIKIA010000498.1:0-3947 GCA_044361885.1 Prosthecobacter sp.
GCACCGGCTCCGGAGGAGACGACGAGGGGATACACACCGGCGATGAAGGCGATGGAGGTCATCAAAATGGGGCGTAGGCGCAGACGACAGGCATCGAGGGCGGATTCGAGCGAGGTTTTGCCGTGGTCGTAGTTCTCTTTGGCGAATTCGACGATGAGGATGGCGTTTTTACAGGCGAGGCCGATCAGTACGATGAAGCCGATCTGGGTGAAGATGTTGTTATCACCGCCGGTGTAATGCACGCCGATGAGGGCGAAGAGCAGGCACAAAGGCACGATCAGAATGATGGCGAGCGGTAGACGGAGGCTCTCGTATTGCGCAGCGAGCACCATGAAGACGAGCAGGATGCACAGCGGGTAGATGTAGATGGCGGTATTGCCCGCGATGATCTTTTGGAAGGTGAGATCGGTCCACTCGAACTCGAAACCACCGGGCAGCGACCCTTTGACGATGCCAGCGATCAAGTCTTCGCCCTGGCCGGAGCTGAGCGGCGGCAGCGGCGAGCCGCTGATGTCGGCGGCGAGGTAGCCGTTGTAATGGAAGACGCGGTCCGGTCCGAAGCTCTCGTTTACTTTCACCAGCGAGCCGATAGGCACCATCTCGCCGGATGTGTTGCGAGTTTTGAGACGTGTGATGTCGCCCACCTCGTCGCGGAATTGCTGCTCGGCCTGCGCCACAACCTGGTAGGTGCGGCCGAAGCGGTTGAAGTCGTTCACATAAAGGCTGCCGAGGTTGATTTGCAGCGTCTCGTAAAGGTTCGCGAGCGGCACGCCTTGTGACTTGGCTTTTTCACGATCCACATCGGCTTCGAGTTGCGGGACGTTCACGGTGTAGCCGGTGTAGGTGAGGCCAAAGTTGCCAGAACCCATCGCTGCGCCGATCAGTCCTTGCGTGGTTTTGTAGAGTTCCTCGTAGCCGCGATCACCACGGTCTTCGATCATCATTTTGAAGCCACCGGCAGTGCCGATGCCATTCACGGGAGGCGGTGGCAGCACGAGCACGAAGGCATCCTGAATACCCATGAACTGCCCGTTGAGCGCACCGGCGATGGCGGCGCTATTTAGATCGGGCGTCTTGCGTTCCTCAAAGTCTTTGAGGCCAACGAAAACGATGCCGCTGTTCGGGCTGGCGCTGAATCCGTGGATGCTCAGGCCAGGGAAAGCGATGGCGTCCTTCACACCGGGCTGTTTCATCGCGATCTCGGACATGCGGCGCATCACCGCGTCGGTGCGATCCAGCGAGGAACCTTCTGGGAGCTGAGCAAAGCCGATGAGGTAGGCTTTGTCCTGCGCGGGCACGAAACCTTCCGGCACGATTTGGAAACCCTTCATCGTGGCCCACACGAGTCCGCCATAGATCAGGAGAGCGATGATGCTAAAGCGGATGGTGCGCTTCACGATGCCGACATACACATTCGATGACCACTCGAAGAAGCGATTGAAGGGGCGGAAGAACCACCCGAGCAGCAGGTCGATGAGCTTCGTGAGAATGTCTTTTTTGTCGTGATGGCCTTTGAGAAGCAAGGCGGACAGTGCGGGGGAAAGCGTGAGCGAATTGATCGCCGAGATGACCGTCGAGATGGCGATGGTGACGGCGAACTGCTTGTAAAACTGACCGCTGAGTCCGCTGATGAAGGCCGTGGGGATGAAGACGGCGCAAAGCACGAGTGCGGTAGCGATGATGGGGCCTGTGACCTCCTTCATGGCCTGCCGCGTTGCCTCGACTGGCTTCAGGCCGTTGCGGATGTTTCGCTCGACGTTTTCGACGACGACGATGGCGTCATCCACGACGATGCCGATGGCTAGAACGAGGCCGAAAAGGCTCAAATTGTTGATCGAGAAGCCCAGCGCATGCATCACGGCAAACGTGCCGACGAGCGACACAGGCACCGCTGCGAGTGGAATGATGGAAGCACGCCAGGTTTGCAGGAAAATGACCACTACGAGCACCACAAGCAAAATGGCCTCGATGAGTGTGTGAATGACCGCGTCGATGGATTTATCGACGAAGACCGTCGGGTCGTAAGCAATGGCATAATCGACTCCTTCGGGCATTTTGGTCTTCAGCTCAGCCATGCGGGCCCGCACGGCCTGTGAGACAGCGAGCGCGTTCGAACCTGGAAGCTGGAAGACACCCATGCCGACGGCTTTTTTGTTATTCAGCAAACTACGCAGCGCATACTCGCCGCTCCCCATCTCGGCGCGAGCGACATCGCGGAGACGAAGCTTTTCGCCATGCGGGCCGGTTTTGACGATGATCTGCTCAAACTCCTCCTCGGTGATGAGTCGGCCCTTCGCATTCACGGTGAGTTCAAAGGGGGCACCTTTGACCGGCTGCTGACCGATGGCACCGGCGGCGACCTGGATGTTTTGCTCGCGGATGGCGTTCACGATGTCGCTGGCGGTCAGACCGCGTGCGGCGGCCTTGTCGGGATCAATCCAAATGCGCATGGCATACTCGCCACCGCCGAAGATCTGTACCTGACCCACGCCGGTGAGGCGGGAGAGTTCGTCCTTCACATTCAGCGTGGCGTAGTTGCGCAGGTAGATCTCGTCGTAGCGGTCATTCGGCGAAAGCAGATGCACCACGAGCGTCATGTCCGGCGAGGACTTTACGGTGGTCACTCCATAGCGGCGCACTTCCTCGGGTAGCTTCGGCAGCACCTGCGAGACGCGGTTTTGCACCTGCACCTGCGCCAGATCGAGATCGGTGCCGATCTTGAATGTGACGGTGAGGATCATGACGCCGTTCGCCGTGCTCTGGGAGGACATGTAGAGCATGTTTTCCAGTCCGTTGACCGTCTGCTCCAGAGGCGAGGCCACCGTTTCGGCAATAGTCTTCGGATTCGCACCCGGATACGTCGCCGTGACGATGACCGTCGGCGGCACGACCTCCGGGTACTCCGAAATCGGAAGCTGGAAGAGCGAGATCGCGCCGAGAATGAAGGTCAGCAGCGACAAGACGCCCGCGAAAATGGGACGGGTGATGAAGAAACTAGAGAAGTTCATGGTCGTGCCGTGGGCTTACTTCGAGGCCGTTTCTTTCGGGGCGGCTGCGGCTTCCACCGGCGCGACAGGCATTCCAGGCATCGGCAGGCGGGCTTGGCCGTTGATGATGATCTTGTCGCCAGCAGTGAGGCCGGTGCGGACGATGCGCTTGCCGTCGATGGCAGGGCCGATGGTGACGGGTTTATAGACGGAAACTGCAGGCTGCTTCGACTCGTCGATGCCGAGAACGTATTTGTTGGCCTGATCGGTGAGGATGCTTTTTTCATCGATGAGCAGCGCTTTGTATTTCGCGGTCATCGGCAAGCGGATGCGGGCAAAGAGGCCGGGCGTGAGCGAACCATCGGTGTTGGTGAACTCAGCGCGGAGGACCATGCTGCCGGTGCCTGCGTCGAGGCGGTTGTCGAAGGACTCGACGTGGCCTTTGTGCGGGAAATCCTTCTCGTTGGAGAGCTGGAGTTCTACCGGCATGCGACCGTCGCCATTGGTGAAGGTCGTTTTGTCGCGTTGCAGCGCCTGGAGCTTCAGCAGGCTGTTTTCGTCGATATCGGCATATACATAAACGGGATCGACGGTGACGATGGTGGTGAGCAGCGTGGTGCCGGCGGTGACAAAATTCCCCGTCGTGGTGATGGCGCGGCTGATGCGGCCTGCGATGGGCGCTTTGACCTCGGTGTGCTCCATCTCGATGCTGGCGCTGTGCTCGGCTGCGCGGGCGGATTCGAGCGATGCCTGGCCTTGCTTATACATCGACTCGCGAGTTTCAGCCTGCTCTGGAGCGATGGCTTTGGCGGCGAGGAGAGAACTGACGCGGTCGAACTCGCGCTTGGCCGCTTCCATGTTGGCTTCGGCACGCTGCACCTCGGCCTTCGCGGCGCGGAGTTTGGTCTCAAAGGGGCGCTGGTCGATGGTGAAGAGGATGTCTCCCTTTTTCACGAGGCT
>JBIKIA010000216.1:0-7738 GCA_044361885.1 Prosthecobacter sp.
AAAATCCCCATTATCACCCCAGCGCAGCTCCGAGATTTCCGCCACCGCGCGCGCCTCATCCAGCTCCGCCCCATCCGTCCATGGATACAGCCTTGCCCTCAAAGTCACTTCCACAGGCCTGTCCGCATGCGCGAGCAACCGCTGCCGCAGCGAATGTTCATAGGTTTGATGCAGACGCCAGCCATGCAATGCCATGAAACCCACCATCGCGAAAGGCATCCAAGCCACCAACTGCCTCCGCCACAGCCCAACCAAGAGCACCGCCATCAGCAAAGCCAGCATCCAGCTTCCGGAAACGAGCCACCCAACATCGGCGATGATCACCCCGATCACCGCCACGATGCCCAGCCAAAGCAAAGGACGGCATCGCCTTGTTTCCAAAAGCCACACCGCCAGACGCTGCCGCGATGAAAGCTGCTCCGCCTCTGGAGGTCCCTCATCCATCAAGGCTCCTCGGTTTTGGGCTCCGTTAGCTTTTCCTCCCCAGCTTCAGGCTCCTCCTCTGTTGTTTCAGCATCCTCGGGTGTCTGTGGCCCACCTGAAAGGAACACGGCGTTACCCAGGGCATCCGCCATCCGTGCCAGCACCACTTTGACGAAAACAATGGCCGCGATCACCCCACCCACGAGGAAGAAGATCAGCATCAGCATGGGGTCGCCCTCCACCTGCCGCCAAACCTTCCACGCCAGCCAAGATGCCAGCGCGGCCAGGACCAGTCGGATGACCCATCGGCGATTCATGCACGGAAAATAGTCTGAAGCTGCTTTGCTTGGCAAGCATTCAGTGACTCACCAGATCTTCAAATCCTGATTCTTCGCGATTTGGGAAGATACCCTGTCATCAGCAGCCCTTCCACTTTCAAGGACAAAACTCCCACGCCTGCCCTCCTCAGACCTCCTGGACTCTAGAAAGCCTTGAGCTTTTACAGGAAGGCGGGCCAAATTGGATGGCCTCTTGACTCGATTCCCAGCCCCGGCAGGACCAGAGTGGTTTCAAGGCAGAAACTGCGGCACCGGATTGTGAAGGGCGCGTGCGGTGGCAGCTACCGCGTGCTGGCAAAGCCTGCACTCTGGGGGAGATCAACGGGTGATCGTGACGCGGAAGGTGCGGCGGGGTGGGCAGACGGGCTGGGCGGGGGTGTAAAAGCAGCTGCCGAAGTTGTAGCCGTAACCATAACCGGCGGGGTATCCGTAGCCGCCGTTCCAATAGGGGGTGTAGGGGCGCTCGTAGCGTCCGTAGTCGCCGCCGGGCTGATGCGCAGCTCCGAGGGCGGGCAGCACAGGGATGACGGAGGGGCCGAAGTTTTGCTGCTCCTGCACGGTGGCCCGGACCTGGGCTTCCTGGCCGAGACTCTGGATACGGGCGCGCTCTGCGGCTTCGGCGAGGAGTTTGAAGCGGGCTTCTTCCACCTTGGCGCGGGCGGCTTTTTCGGCCTCGCGTTTGTCGGCGAGTTCTTGCTTGTAAGCGGCGGCCTTCTCGGCGGCGTAGCCGAGGCGGGCGCGCCATTCTTTGGAGAGATCGGTGAAGAGGACTTTGGCCGCACCATCGGCATGGCGGAAGGAGACGCCGTCGGGATGTACGCGGACGATCTGGCACTGGCGGTAGGTTTTGCCGGTCAGCGTGGTGATTTTCGCGATGGGGGCGGCGTGGGCGAGGCTCGCAGCGGCAGTCCAGAGGAGGAGGGAAGTCAGCAGGCGTTTCATGGCGGGAGTGCCGGTCGGCACGGGACGATGGACGAGAATGCCACAGAGGATGTTCGATTGTCGAGCCTGGAATCTTGGCTTGTGGTGGCTAGTCGTGCCGACATTGCCGGTTGTATCAGGCACGATTCCGGCTATCACGACGGCGCTTGCGGCACTGCGGGAATGACCTGCGGATGCCTGCTTGCCAAAACCCAATTAGTTAAGCATACTGAAACATATCCCCTCATGGACGACCTTACCATTGTAGAAGTCATCGCACGCGAAGTCCTGGACTCGCGTGGCAACCCAACCGTCGAAGTGGACGTCCTCCTGGACGGCGGAGCCATCGGACGCGCGGCCGTCCCCAGCGGAGCTAGCACCGGCGAACACGAAGCTCTGGAACTGCGCGATGGCGACAAGAAGCGCTACCTCGGCAAGGGCGTGCTGAAAGCCGTCGATGCCGTGAACAACGAGATCGCTGATGCCATCATCGGCAGCAATGCCTCAGACCAAGTGACCATCGACAACGCGATGCTCGAAATCGACGGTACGCCGACGAAGTCCAAGCTCGGTGCGAACGCCATCCTGGGTGCTTCTTTGGCCGTCGCCAAAGCTGCAGCTGCCGCTCTCGGCCAGCCTCTTTACAAATACATCGGCGGCCCTAATGCCAAGGTGCTGCCTGTGCCGATGATGAACATCATCAACGGCGGTGCTCACTCGGATGCGCCGATCGATTTCCAAGAATTCATGATCATGCCGAAGGGCGCTCCGACCTTCTCCGAAGCTCTGCGCTACGGTGCAGAAGTCTTCCACGCGCTGAAGAAGATCCTTCATGATCTCGGCCTGAACACCGCCGTCGGTGACGAAGGCGGCTTTGCCCCGACTCTGAAGAGCGCTCACCACGCCCTGGAAGTCATCGCCCAGGCCATCGAGAAAGCTGGCTATAAGATGGGTGAAGACATCTTCATCGCCCTGGACGTGGCCTCCTCCGAGTTCTACGACAAGGCGAAGAACAAGTACGTCTTCAAGAAGAGCGACAAGTCCGAGCGCACCGCCGCTGAACTCGTGGCCTACTATGCCGAGCTGAAGAAGGATTTCCCGATCATCTCCATCGAAGACGGCTGTGCCGAAAACGACTGGGACGGATGGGCTGTCATCTCGAAGGAACTCGGTGCCACCACCCAGCTCGTCGGCGACGACCTCTTCGTCACGAACACGAAGTTCCTCCAGAAGGGCATCGACCAGGGCATCGCGAACTCCATCCTCGTGAAGGTGAACCAGATCGGTTCCCTCACCGAGACCCTGGACGCCGTCGATCTCGCCCATCGCCATGGTTACACCGCCGTCATGAGCCATCGCTCTGGTGAGACTGAGGACTACACCATCGCCGATCTCGCCGTCGCCACGAACTGCGGCCAGATCAAGACCGGCTCCCTTTCCCGCAGCGACCGTATCGCCAAGTACAACCAGCTCCTGCGCATCGAGCAGGAACTCGGTGAGAACGCGATCTTCGGTGGCCGCATGAAGGTTTAATTCCATACACTCCGCACGACGCGGCATCCCCATGAAATACCAGGAGATCCAGAACGAAAACCACACCGCCCCGCAGCCTGTTGACCGCATGTTGGGAGGCTTGGTGAAGCTCGGTAAATTCTGTCTCCTGCTCCTGGTGGTGCCCGTCGTCGTGGAGATTTATAAAAAGCCCTTGGCCGAGCAAACCGCGCAGCGTGACAAGCTCGAAGTCATGAAGGTCCAGCGCGATGAACTCGTCTCCACGCGAGACAAACTCGTCCGCCAGATGGACTGGATCAAGACCGACACCAGCTACCTCGAAATGCGCGCCCGTGACCACGAGCACATGCACAAGAAGGGCGAGTATGTGATCCGATTTGAATAGGTTCGGAGATGCCAGAAGTTGGCTGTCCTTTGGGAAGTTTGTTGATGTCGTGAGCTGAAACAGCCGAGCGGAAATGACGAAAGAAAACCGAAGCGCCAAGCTCTAATATTCAACCCAAGACCTCTCCTCATTTTCCGTCATTCGGAATTTCGTCATTTACCACTCCCATGCGACTCCTCGCCCTCGCCCCACTCCTCCTCGTCTCCTGCGTCGATCCCTACGGCAACCCGATGAACCCCTTCGGCCCGCAGCAGCCACCACCGTACACCGACCAGCGTGAGCAATGGCGGAACCAGACACGGGATCAGAGTCAGCAGCAAAACCAACTCGCCTACGAGCGCGGCGTCTCCGATGGCCGAGCAGATGCAAACGCAAACCTGCCGAAGAGCTACACCCGCCACTACCAAAGCTACACCCCTGCTACTCAAGCGGCCTATCAGCAGGGCTATGATCAGGGTTATCTGCCACAACTCGCACCTTTGCCAGGAATCGGCGGCTACAATCAGCAGCCTTCGTGGCAGCAGCCAACACCTCAAACCCAGGTGCCTACATATCCCGGCGGCAGCGGCTACACGCCTCCGCCGACCAATGATCCCGTGTATCAGCAAGGCTACGACTACGGCCTGCGTGACCGCGTCGGAGGTCGCCCTAATGATCCTGGCGCTCACACGGGCCGCTATGACCCACGCAACCGCCGCAGCTTTGAGCGCGGTTATGTGGACGCATACAACTCGCGGTAGAATATCCGCGTCTTGTCCGGCCAAGAGACCTGAAGCTGACTACTTGGCTGCCTCGATCTGAGCGAGGCGCTTTTCCATTTCCTTGATTCGCTCCAGGAGTTCAGGAATGCGCGCCTGCATGGCTTGCATGCGGCGTCCTTCCATCAGAGGTTTCGTGGGGAAACCCATGTAGGCACCAGGTGTTGCGATGCTTTTTGTTACACCCGCTCGAGCCAGCAGTGTGACCTGACTGGCAATCTCCAGGTGCCCGCCGATTCCCACCTGCCCTGCCGCTGTGACATAATCACCGAGGCGTGTACTACCGGCGATGGCCACATGGGCGACGATGATGCAGTGCTTCCCAAGAATGACGTTGTGACCGATCTGCACCTGATTGTCGATCTTGGTGCCTGCGCCGATCCACGTGCGACCAAAGCGGGCGCGGTCAATGGAGGTGCAGGCTCCAACTTCGACATCGTCATCAAGCTGGACGATGCCGACCTGCTCGATCTTCACATGGCGGCCTTTGGAGAACTCATAGCCGAAGCCGTCCGAGCCAATGACCGTGCCGCTGTGAATGACGACGCGATTGCCGAGCACGCAGCGGTCACTGAGGGTGACGTTCGCATGAAGAGTGCAGTCCGTTCCAATCCTGCACCCATGCCCGATGCAAACACCTGCGTGAACCACGGTGCCATCGCCGATCACGACATCATCCTCAACCACGGCTCCAGCTCCGATGGATACTTTCTGCGGGTCAAAGACTGCTCGTGAGGAAACGGCGGCAGCGGCGTGAACGCCGGGAGTGAAATCGCGGGTTGTCGGGCCGAAATGACGGATGACCGAGGAAAAGGCCAGGGTGGGATTAGCGACCCGGATCAGAGCCTTGCCCTCCAGAGGTTCGGCAAAATCAGCCGCGACGAGCACTGCGCTGGCTTGAGTGGTCTTCAGGGCAGCGAGATAACGCGCATTGCCCAGGAAGGTCACCTCTCCAGCCACCGCATCACTGATGGAGTTCAGCCCCGTCACAATGCCCTCGGGTTCTCCCTGAGTGAGTTCACCGCCGACGAGTTCGGCGAGACGCTGGTGAGTGATATTGGCGCTCATGTGGACGGTAGGAAGAAAAGAAAAAGGGCACGCCTCCGTTTCGGATGTGCGTGCCCGGGAGAGATGTCAGGCGGTCAGGAGTAAATTACTTCTTCTCACCTTTGGCGTCTCCAGCAGCAGGAGCAGGTGCGGCTGCACCCGCTGCAGGGGCATTTTTGTTCAGTTCCACGATGATCTGATCGGTGATGTCCACGGCGTCCTTGTAATAGATGAGGATCGGCACGGTGGAGAGGCTCATGCCGGACTTGTCGAAGACAAAGTCGTATCCTTCGGACTTGGACTTATCCCGGACGACGACGAGGATTTCATCGTAGATGCCTTTGCGGATCTGCATGTCTTCCTGTTTGAGCTGACCGCTGCGGCGGTTTTGCGCCTCACCGATTTCCTGTTCCAAGGCGCGGAGTTCTTTGCCTTTGTCTTCAAATTCAGCCGCTTTCTTGGCGCGTGCATCGGGCGTCATGATCGGATCACTGGCATCCTTCTTCAGCTTCTGCATGTCGTTCATCAGGTTTTTATAGACCGACCACCGGTCATTCATTTCCTTTTGAGCTTTGTCCACATTGCCCTTGAACTTGTCTGCGGCATCCTTGGTTTTGTGGAACTCGGAGAAGGCTTTGGACATATCCACTACGCCGAATTTGATATCAGCCGCTTGAGTGGTGGCGGTGGCTAGGACGAGGAAAAGCAGAGAACGAATCATACGGGACGGGTTGGGGTATTTTGGAAGGAGGGTGGACAGCATTAGACTAGAATCGATAGCCCATGTTGAATTGGAAGCGCGGGCTGTCGCCAGCAAATTCATCGTCGCTGGGCTTCATGATGGGAAGACCAAGATCGAGACGGATGGGGCCGACTGGGAGGAACATGCGGACACCAATGCCAACGTTGGAGTAGATCTCACCATCTCCGATGATCGGCCCGCCATTGCGGACGCCGCCAGTGGAGCCAGTTGCGGCGGTGAGATCAGATTGGACCATGCCGACATCCCAGAAAACTGCTCCACGCACCTTTTCGACGATGGGGAAGGAGTATTCGATGGACCCAAAGAGCGACATGTTACCACCGATGGGCTCACCAACAGAGTCTTTCGGGCCAGCGTCACGATAATCAAATCCACGCAGATTGTAAGCTCCACCGAGGAACTGCCGCTCAAAGATAGGCACATCGCTGTCGCCCCAGCCTTCCACCCAGCGTGCCATGCCCTCGAAGCTCAGGATGGTATCGCCAGGAAGGTTGAAGAACTGCTGTCCACCGATGTTTCCACCGAAGACTTCCACGTCACCACCAAGACCAGCAGCCAGAAGACCGGCCTCAAACTTGTGACCCTTGCGGGTGATGAAGACGCTATCGCGTGTGTCATGCACGAAGTTCAACTCAAGCTTGCTGACGAGGTAGTCACCATCTTCATCGCGGATAAGCTGGGTGGCATTATCGCTTGGCCCCTGATCCACGTCAATGGTGGTCTGCTGAAGGGTGTAAGTGCCTTCGAGGTAGGCGTGCTGGCCGATGGGCTTACGCAGGCCGACAGAGGCACCGGCATTGATCTGGTCGTAGCGGTTGGAGAGATAGAAGAGGTTCTGGTAGAAAAGACTGACGGTGAGAGCCAGTTTTTGGCCGAGGAACCATGGCTCCGTCCAGCTTGTGTTAAAGGAGGAGGTGCGGATACCGTAGCGAAGGTTCATGTTGAAGCGCTGACCTGCGCCACGGAAGTCGCCCCAATCGGAGATGTCGAAGTTGGTCTGGGTGACGTCCACAAAGCCGACAAGGCTGTCCACAGAGCTGAAACCAGCACCGAAGTTCACGGAGCCTGTGGGCTTCTCAGCCACATTGACTTCCACATCCTTGAAACCATCCACTTCAGTGGCGACAGGGCGGATCGTGAGAGGATTGGCCTCCCCCTTGCCTTCGAAGTAGTTCATGTTTTCCAGAGTGGTCTGGGCGGTTTCGAGCTGGACCGTGTTCAGCGGATCACCAGGAGCAAAGGGAAGTTCACGACGGATGACTTCGTCCTTGGTCTTCATGTTGCCACTGATGTTCACCTTGCGGATGAAGGACTTCGTTCCCTCGGTGACGGCATAGACTACATTCAACTTTCCAGGGCCAGCATCGGTAAGCTGGGTGTCCACGCGTGCGTCGGCGTAGCCACGGGAGCCGTAATAATCGAGAATCATCTTTTCATCACCGCGCACATCGGTGCCTGAGTAGGCAAAACCGGACTCAGTGCGGATGGCAGGCGTGAGTTCATCTTTGGTGAAAACGGTGATTCCCTGGAGGTCCACGGAGGCCACGTCAAATTTGCCACCTTCGTTGATCTCGAAGATAAGCGAGGTGCT
>JBIKIA010000358.1:0-5223 GCA_044361885.1 Prosthecobacter sp.
ACGATAGCCGACTTTCACATAGACATAACCTTCGTCCTGGAATGCCTGCTCGATGATCTTCACGTCATCAATCACCGTCTGGTTGTCGAGCTTGCCGACCTTGCCCCAGAGGCGGTAGAAGGTCTTTTCCTTGCTCTTAATCTTGCCCTTCAGTGTTCGGGAGCTGATGGCGTTATTGCCTTCGAAGCGGATGTCACCAATGAGGCCGCGGGAACCTTCTTCGATTTTAAACAGGACGGAAGAGAACCCTTCTTTGGTGGAAGGCGCCACGTCATAGGTCACGAGGACGTCGGAGAAGCCTTTTTTCTCATAAAGCTCGCGGATCTTCTGCTGAGCTGTGGTGAGCTTGGCGTCATCCACCGGGTCGCCGACTTTGACCTCGATCTCCTTACGCAGCTTATCGTTGTCGAAGGCACCATTGCCCAGGAAATTGATTTCACCGATGCCACCACGACCGGAGAGAGTGACAACGACGCGAACGCCGCCATCCACATTCACGGCCTGAATGTCCACATTTTCCACCGAACCGGTTGCGTAAAGGGTGCGGATGTCGCGCTCGACAGACTCATCCGTGTAGGGTTCGCCGACGCGGGTGGCCATTTGCGCCTTCACGCGGTTCGCATCCAGAGTGGCCGCACCTTTGTAAACTACCTGCACATCACGAACAATGCGTTTGCCAGCGGCCGCAGGTGAATCAAGGGACACCTGCGCATTCATCAGGCTGGTCTGGGCACCGAAGAGGGCCAGAACAAGGAGAGGCACGAGGACTTTGCGGGTGAGATAGGAGGCTCCGTTCATGGGCTTGGGGAATTGTATCGACTGTCTGAGATCAGCCAGCGGGAAAGCTGACAGAATAGGCGCCAGTAATGCTGGCCGAGCGGAGGGGCGTCAAGGTGTAAAAACGCCTTTGGCATGTGCCCCCGGTAAGCAAAAAGCCCGCCAATGAGGCTGCCCGCGCCCGACTTTATGAAGTTCATCTGTGAATCACCGGAACAACTCTCTGAAAAAACTCTTCGTTTCGCTGCGGGCTTTGTCGGTCCAGTTCCAGGCTTTGCGGACTGTTTTTTTCACCACTTTGGCGGCGCGTTCGCCCTCACTGGGCGGCGCGGAAGGGGCGGAACCCAGCTTTAGCGTCCAATCCTGGAAGGTCAGCGCGCCAGTCTCAGCTGAGATGACGCAAAAACCCACCTCATATCCCGACTCATCTTTCAGCGCGAGACCCCACTCCGGTGCGCCGGTCTCAGCATTGGCGGCGAGTTGGTAGTCCACACTCGCAAAGGTGGTCTGCGCCAGGGCCGCAGCCTTGGCAGCCACCGCACGGGCCTCGGAACTTCGGATGTGCAGACGGGCAGAGTCGAGCGTCTTCGGCGGCACAGGAGAGAGAACTTTGGTGCCTGCGCCAGCAGGTGCTGCCTTCCAGACAGAGGCCTCCATGCGCACAGTAATGCGCAGGACCTCCTCGGGACGGAACGCATCCCGCGCATACGCTGTCCATTCGACAGGCTCTGCGGTCGTGCCAGTGCCCTTCACCAGCAGAAGGCTGCTGCCGATGCTCTCGCCGAAACTCTGCGCTACCGCACGGGGGATTTCAGGATTCGCCTGCACACTGGCAAGACCGACAAGGAGACAAGCAACCGAAAGGCAGGTGATTTTCATAGAACGATGCCACAGAATAGAAACGAGCCCGAGTCGAAGCAAGAAGCCATTTCGTGACTCAATCCCCGAGATACGCCGCACGCACCTGCGGGTTCTTGAGCAAGGCAGAGGCGCTGTCTTCGAGAATGACTTTACCAGACTCCAAGACGTAGCCGTGATGAGAGATGCCCAGCGCGAGGTTGGCGTTTTGCTCGACGAGCAGGATGGTCAGGCCGCGCTCCTTGTTGATGGCGACGATTTGATCGAAGATGGCTCGCACAAGAATAGGCGCGATGCCGAGGGAGGGCTCATCGAGCATGAGGCACTTCGGCTGGCTCATGAGCGCGCGGGCGATGGCGAGCATCTGCTGCTCTCCGCCGGACATGGTGCCTGCGGCCTGGTGGATGCGCTCCTTCAATCTCGGGAAGATGGTGAAGGCGTAGTCCATGTCGGCGGCGATGCCGGCCTTGTCGTTCCGCAGATACGCGCCCATGCGCAGGTTCTCGGCCACGGTCAGGTTGGCGAAGACCATGCGGCCTTCGGGCACATGGCAGAGGTGCTTGCCGACGATCTTGTGTGCGGGGTGATTCGTGATGTCCTCGCCGTTGTAGGTCACGCTGCCAGCGCGTGCTTTGATGAGGCCGCTGATGGCGCGCAGGGTGGTGGACTTGCCAGCACCGTTCGCGCCGATGAGCGTGACGATGCTCTTCTCCGGCACGTTTAATGAAACACCGTGCAGGGCTTTGATAGAGCCGTAGCTGACTTCGAGATCTTTGATTTCAAGCATCGACTGGCTCCTCCTTTTCGGTCTCGGTGCCGAGATACGCGGCGATGACTTTCGGGTCGCGCTGGATGTGCTGCGGCGTGCCTTCGGCGATCTTGATGCCGTACTCGAGCACGGCGATGCGCTCGCAGATGCCCATGACGACGGTCATGTCGTGCTCGACGAGCATGACGGCGATCTGGAACTTGTCTTTGATGAAGCGGATGAGGTGCATGAGTTCCTCTTTCTCTGTGGGGTTCATGCCAGCGGCGGGTTCATCGAGCAGCAAGAGTTTCGGGCGAGTGGCGAGTGCTCGGACAATCTCCAGGCGGCGTTGATCGCCATAGGGCAGGCTCTTCGCTTCTTCATCGCGCATGTCGCTGAGCTTGAAGATGTCGAGCAATTCCAAAGCGCGTGTCTCGACTTCCTTTTCGAGTGTTTTGAAACTCGCCCCACGCCAGAGCGAGGCGCGCACGCCGTGCTTGCAGTGCAGTTGCATAGCGGCGCGGACATTGTCGATGACGCTGAGCGATCCGAAGAGGCGGATGTTTTGGAAGGTGCGCGCGATGCCCTGGCGCGTGAGGTCATGCGGCTTCACTCCGGCGATGCTGCGACCATTGAGATGGATCTGTCCATCGGTGGGCTGATACACGCCGGTGATCATGTTAAAGGCGGTGGTCTTGCCCGCGCCATTCGGGCCAATGAGGCCGATCAGTTCACAGGGCTGCACTTCGAGGCTGAACTTCGACACAGCGGTCAATCCGCCAAAGCGGATGGTGGCGTGATCGAGCTTGAGCAAAGGATGACTCATGCGGCTCCTTTCTTCCGGGTCCAGGTGAAGAGACCCTGCGGGCGGGCCATCATCAGCACGATGATGAGCAGTGAATAGATGATCATGCGATACTCGCTGAACTGCCGCAGAACTTCCGGCAGTAGCGTAAGGATGATCGCCGCGACCACGACACCCGCCGTGCGGCCCATGCCGCCTAGGATAACCATGACGACGATGTCGATGGACTTGAGGAAATCAAATCCGGTGGGCGAGAGGAACTGCTTGTGATGCGCATACAGTCCGCCTGCGATGCCGGCAAAGAACGCGCCGGTGACGAAGGCGGTCACCTTGTAGCGCACAGGATTGATGCCCATGGAGCTGGCGGCGACTTCGTCATCGCTAACGGCGATAAAGCCGCGTCCATAGGTCGAGTTCACCAGCGCGGTGACAAAGTAGATCGTCACGGCAGCGAGTCCGAAGGTCCAGCCGAGAGTGGTGTATTTCGGGATGCCTTTCAGTCCACTCGCTGCGCCCACGGCTTCCATGTTCTGCACCACGACGCGGATGATTTCGCCAAAGCCGAGCGTCACGATGGCAAGGTAATCACCACGCAAACGCAGGGATGGTACACCGACACTGAACCCCGCCAAAGCGGCGAGCAATCCACCGGCGATGAGTGCCACGAGGAAGATCAACGGCTGCAAAGCAGGAGGCAGCATGGGCGAGGCGACGAGGGAAATCTTCGCCGCAGTGTAGCCGCCCACGGCCATGAATCCGGCGTGGCCGAGACTGAACTGACCGGTGTGGCCATTGATCAGATTCAGGCTGACGGCGAGGATGATGTTGATGCCGATATCGACGATGACGCCGAGATGATAGCGGTTGAACTGCGCGCTAAACATCGACACCACCACCGCCAGCGCGATGCCAGCGATCAACCAGCGTTTCGCGCCAGCAAGATTAAAGGGGTTGAGGGTGGGAGACATGGGTTAGACTTTCTCCACGGTTGCCTTGCCGAGCAGACCGGCGGGTTTGAAAAGAAGGATCAGGATGAGGATGGCGAAGGCGATGCCATCGCGATAGTTCGAGAGGCCGGAGATGCCACCGGCGAAGGTTTCCAGCAAGCCGAGGATCAAGCCACCTAGCGCTGCGCCAGGCAGATTGCCAATGCCACCGAGTACAGCGGCGATGAAGGCGCGCAGACCTGGCTGCACGCCCATCAGCGGATCGATGCCGGGGGCTTTCATCGCATAAAGAATGCCCGCGATGGCGGCGAGCGCGGAGCCGAGGCCGAAGGTGAAGGAGATGATGCGGTTGATATTGATGCCCATCAACGCGGCGGCTTGCTGATTGTAGGACACGGCACGCATGGCAGTGCCCATCTTCGTGCGCTGGACGATGAACCACAGCCCAGCGAGCAGCAGCAGCGTGGTGACGACGACGACGAGATCATTGCTGCTGACCACGAGTCCACCGAGATGGAAATCATGCTCGGGCAAGAGCTGCGGGAAGGGCTTGGTATCCGCACCGAAAACCGCGCTGTGCTGGCAGGTGAACTCGATGAAAAGAGAAACACCAATCGCGGTGATGAGCACCGTCAGTCGTGGCCGCTGCCGCAGCGGGCGATACGCCAGAAACTCGATCAACATGCCGATGCCCGTGCAGATCATGACGGCGATCAGTGTCACGATCATCGCCCCCGTCAGCGAGGGCAGTGGGAAGACGGTATTGACCGCTGGCGCGAGGAAGTAGGCCGCGTAAGCGCCCAGCATGAGCACGTCTGCATGGGCGAAGTTGATGAACCTCAGCACGCCATAGACCATCGTGTAACCGAGGGCGATGAGTGCATAGATGGACCCGAGAGCGAGGCCGTTGATGAGTTGTTGCAGCAGCCAATCCATGCGGAAGACAGTCCGGGGTTCGCTTCAGAGTTCGAGGTTCGTTATGACTCAGGGAGCGACTGTCTCCAGATACTTGAACTTGCCGTCTTTGACCTGAAGAATGACCGCCGACTTCACCGCATCCCGCTGCGCATTGATGGCGATCTTGCCAG
>JBIKIA010000604.1:0-3239 GCA_044361885.1 Prosthecobacter sp.
GATGAATGATTACTACCAGCGCACCTACGGCCCCGCCGCCGCCGATTTGAAAGCCTACTGGGAGCTGCTGGAGCGCACGCGCATGGAGTTCGTCGCCGAAAAAACCGGCAGCGCACGTGTCTTTGACCTACCGCAAAAATACACGCCCGCACTGCTGGCCACGGCGCAATCTCATCTCGACTCCGCCGCCACTAAACTGGCAACGGCGGATGAAAAATATCGCCGCCGGCTGCACTTCACGCGCTGTGGATTTGAGTTCACCCAGCTCGCCGTCAGCACGAGAGACGCGATGCAGAAATTCGAGGCCAGCAAAGGCGAAGAAGCCGCCGCCAAGGCCCAAGTGCTCGCCAACTGGGCCAGAGTCGATGTCATGGAGAAGGAGTATCCCGCCTTCGCCATCAACTGGCATTCCGTCTTCTCCTCTGCCAGTCCCGGCGGACGCAACAAACGCACCGAAGGCCTCCACCCCGATACACCGCTTTCGCCTAAAACGCTCAGAAACATGAAGGCGACGGATCTGGAGTGAACCCCATTGATGAAAACCTTTTTCATTCTGACAGCCGCATGGCTCCTGCACTTGGCTTCAGTCTTTGCCGCCGAGAAATCCATCGTCCTCTGGCCGAATGGCGCTCCGGGAGCACTCGGCAACACCGCGAAGGACATCCCGACGCTCACGCCGTATCTTTCCACGAAAGCCAACGGCGCGGCGATGCTCTTGATCCCAGGTGGCAGCTACAGTGGTATTTATGAAGGACAGGCGGAGCCATTCGCGCTCTGGCTCAATGAGCAGGGCCTCACCGTCTTCGTGTTGCGTTACCGACTCGGCAGCGCAGGCTATCGTTATCCCACGCAGCTTCAGGATGCCGTCGAAGCCATGCGCCAGCTTCGTGGCGGTGCTGCGACTTGGAAGATTGACCCGCAACGCATCGGCGTGATGGGTTTCTCCGCTGGCGGGCATCTCGTCTCCACGCTCCTCAATCGCCCTCAAGACGGCGAAATACTAGGACGCGAGCCTACCGTCAGCCCGCGCCCCGATCTCGCCATTCTCTGCTATCCTGTTATCAGCATGATCACCAAACCTCACGCCACCTCGCGCAAGATGCTCATTGGCGATCAACCGGATGAAAAACTCGTGCGCCAGACCTCCAGCGAGCTGCAAGTGAAGCCCGGCCTGCCGCCCGTCTTTCTCTGGCATACGATGGAGGATAAGCTGGTGCCCGTGGAGCACGCCCAGTTCTATGCCTCCGCACTGCACCAACACGGCATCCCCCACGAACTCCACCTCTACCAGCATGGAGACCACGGCACCGGCCTCATAGGCACGCAGCACCCGTGGTTTGCAGACCTGCTGTTCTGGCTAAAGAAACGTAGATTTGTGAATTAGAATGGGACTGATACGTGGCGGATAGTCCCCAGGATTGAATGCGTGCAGATCAAGCTCTAAAATCTCATTCAAGAAGCGCTGCAATAGATGGGCGCGCTGAGCTTTCTTCGAGACGGCGTAGGTGCGGGGATCATTCGGCATTGAAGGCAGAACAGCGCCCACATTGAGCGCGCCATGAAAGAGTGGCAGGACGTAAGGGTTATAGCTTTGTCCACATGATCGAGACCCCCCCCATCTCCGTTTCGCGTGGCTGGTTTTGCTTTTGCCTGCCATCTGCCACGCTGCTGCTCCTGAACCACATCCGGGTGCCGCCATCTATAAAAAGCACTGCGCCGAATGCCACGGTGATCGCGGCCAGGGCGTGGAGGATGAATATGACGAGCCTCTGACCGGTGAGAAGGCGGTGGAGGCTCTGGCGAAGTACATCGACCGCACGATGCCGGAGGACGACCCGGATCTGTGCTCTGCCGAGGAGTCCAAACTGATCGCGGAATACATTCACGGGGCGTTTTACTCGCCCGAAGCCCAGGCACGACTGAATCCGCCGCAGAAGGAACTCAGCCGACTCACGATCGAGCAATTCCGCACGTCGGTGATGGACTTGATCGGTCGTTTCCGCATGGGGCCTGGCTTTGACCGAGCCATCAACAGTGAGCTGGGCTTAAAGGCCTTGTATCGTGGGGTGGAGCTGCCAAAGCCGGGTGAGAAGGCTGTGGATACGACGCCGAAGAACGGCATCAAGGCGAAGCGCCCCAACAAGACCATCGACCGTGTCGAGCCTGTGATCTCTTTTCACTGGGGTGCGGACAGTCCTGTGAAGGAAGTGTTGGAGGCTGAGCAGTTCCAGAATCGCTTCGAAGGCAGTGTGGTCGCGCAGGAGACCGGCGTGTATGAGTTCGCCGTGAAGTCGGAGAATGGCTTCCGCCTTTGGATCAACGACAGCAATGAGTCCGATCCACTGATCGATGGCTGGGTGAGCGCAGGGCCGCTGGTGCGTGAGGAGAAGAAAACTATCTTCCTCATCGGTGGACGTGCCTACATGCTGCGGCTGGAGCACTTCAAATTTAAAGAGAAGTCCGCGTCCATCGAGCTGTGGTGGAAGTCGCCCCATGGCGTGAGGGAACTCATCCCCGCTCATGCCCTGCGAACGGATCGTCCACGCGAACTGATGATCGTGAACACCGAATTCCCCGCCGATGACAGCAGTGGCGGTTACGCACGCGGCACCACGATTTCCAAAGCCTGGGACCAAGCAGTGACGGATGCCGCCATCGCCACAGCTGAGCATGTGATCGAGAACCTGGATGAACTCGCCCAAACGAAAGTGGGAGCGCCAGATCGCAGCGAGAAGCTGAGGAAGTTTGCGCTGACCTTTGTCGAGTCCGCCTTCCGCAGGCCTTTGAGCGATGAGCAGAAGGCAATCTACATTGAGGCCCAATTTAAAGCGGCCAAGTCTCCCGAGACGGCGGTGAAACGTGTGGTGCTCTTCACTCTGAAATCGCCGGAGTTTCTGTATCCGAATCTGCGTGACGACGAAAAGCCAGATGACTTCGAAATCGCCGCACGGTTGTCACTGTCGCTATGGGATTCGATTCCTGATAAGAAGCTCACCCAGGCCGCTGCGGCAGGGAAGCTGACGACAGCGGACCAAGTCCGTGCCGAGGCGCAACGCATGATCGCTGATGCGCGCACGAAGGCGAAACTGCACGGCTTCTTCCATCACTGGCTGGAACTCGAGCGCGCCGAAGGCTCATCGAAAGACCCGAAGGTCTTCCCTGACTTCACGCTCGAGATGATGGCCGACCTGCGCGAGTCACTGCTGCAATTCATTGATGAAGTCGTGTGGAGTGAGAAG
>JBIKIA010000071.1:0-12915 GCA_044361885.1 Prosthecobacter sp.
AGGTTGGCATCGTTCTCCTCGGCGCCACCATCTTGCTGCCAGAGATGATGAAAGCTGGATTCCCCGGCCTTATTCAAGGTGCTCTGGTGATCCCCGTGGTCTGGTATGCCTGCTTCTTCATCGCGAGGAAGCTCAAGGTGGACGATGAGTTTGGCGTCATGCTCTCGACGGCGGTTTCGATCTGTGGTGTCTCCGCAGCCATTGCCGCTTGCGGTGCCATTCAGGGGGATCGGAAAAAGCTATCCTATGTCACCTCCATCGTTCTGCTCTGTGCCGTGCCGATGATGATCCTCATGCCGGTCGCTGTGCAAAAGCTCGGTCTTTCTGAAGCTGTCGGTGGCGCATGGATCGGCGGCACGCTGGACACCAGTGGCTCCGTGGCAGCGGCGACTGAGCAGGTGGGCAAAGAGGCGACGAAGGTCGGCGTGATAGTGAAGCTCTCTCAAAACGTGCTCATCGGCGTGGCGGCCTTTGTGCTCTCCATCTGGTGGACCATGCGTGGTGGCAAAGACGGCACCGCGAAGCGTGAGAAACCATCGGCTGCCGTCATTTGGCAGCGCTTTCCGAAGTTCGTCATCGGCTTCGTCATCGCCTCCATCGTCTTTTCCTACTTCGTATCACCAGCCGTCGCTGAGGCTGCCAGCAAGCCGCTCAAAGGTCTGCGTGAAATTTGGTTTGCCGCCGCCTTTGTCTGCATCGGCTTGGAGACACGTCTCGGCGAACTCTTCAGGCTTGGCGGCGGCCGCCCCACCATCGCTTTCCTCGGTGGCCAGGTCTTCAACATCGCCTGGACCCTGATTCTGGCGCTGTGGCTTTTTGGGAAGTGACCACCCATGGTACGATTCGTATTTAGCATCGTCGCAGTTTGGCTGGAGGTTTTCATCGCCCGCATGGATGAAAAACGCACGGGCTCGTGATCGAAAAGCCGTGATCTCATGAAACACATTCTTCTCACTCTACTCTTCGGCCTGATCACCGCAGCACCTGCGGCCAACATCGTCATCATGGTCGTCGAAGACCCGAACAACTACGAAGCGCCGCGCACCATGCGCGACTTCGCTGAGAAGCAGTTCCAGCCGCTCGGCCATCAAGTCACGATCATCGACGGCGACAAACCGCAGCCGCATTACTTCGCCGGACTCGTTGAGGCGTTGAAGGATGCCGACTTGCTCATGCTCTTCTCACGGCGTCGTTTTCCGCCAAAGGATCAAATGGCCGCCATCCGCGCTCATCTTGATGCAGGGAAGCCACTTCTCGGCATTCGCACAGCGAACCACGCCTTCATCCCAAAGCCCAAAGAGGTCGTCGATCCCAGCCTCGTTCCATGGCCCGAATTCACCGACGAAGTCCTCGTCGCACCGAACACTGGCTACGAGACCAAAGGCCTGCCCTACAACGTCAGCATCGCCCCCGATGCCGGAAACAGCCCGCTGCTGGCCGGCGTGAATCCAGCGAACATCCTCGGCCATCAATCGCTCTACAAAGTCCTGCCCCTCGCTGCCGATGCCACTCCCATCCTCATCGGCACAGCCAAGACCGACACCAGTCCTCCGATGCCCGTCGCCTGGACGCGCACCTACGGCCCGAAGAAAGCGCGCATCTTTTACACCAGCCTCGGTGCTCCCGAGGACATGCAGATCGCGGATGTGCGCACACTGATCGTGAATGCGGTGAAGTGGACGCTCGATAAGTGACTTCTGACCGCGACTCCGAATCCAACCCGACGAACCAGCCATGAAACGAATCCGTACAATACGCCTCACCCGCATCGTCACGATTGCATCGCTGGCTTTTTCTTTCGTGCTGACACAGGCCGAAGATCCCGCCCAAGGCACGGTAAAAACGCTCGATCTCGGCGGTGTGGCGCTGGAGGTCGTCTTCATTCCACCGGGCGAGTTCATGATGGGCAGCACGCCGGAGGAAAAGGCCTGGGCCACCGGTATCGAAGGTGGTGCGCAGCCGGGAACTTCGCGCGAGTCCTTCGAAGGCGAACAGCCACGGCTGACGCGTGTGAAGAACAGATTCTGGATGGGCCGCACGGAGGTCAGCGTGGGGCAGTTCCGACGGTTTGTAGAGGATTCCGGCTTTGTGACCGATGCGGAGAAGCCCGGCGGCGAGACGCAGGTCTTCGATCCTGAATGGGACGGCTACCACCTCACGACCACCGTGGTGCATCCGTGGAAGTCCATGAAGAGCAAGAGCTGGCGCGATCCAAACTGGGGATTCCCGAACAAGGATACCTATCCGGTCGTGTGCGTGAGTTACAACGACATGAAGGCGTTTTGCCAATGGCTGACTGTGCACGAACGCAAAGCAGGCCAGCTCCCGGAAGGCATGGAATACCGTCTGCCCACGGAGGCGGAGTGGGAGTATGGCTGTCGCGGCGGAAGTAGGGATAGCCGCTACTTCTGGTGGGGCAATGAGATCGAGCACGGCGAAGGCAGGCTGAACATTTCCAGCATGGATGTCCTGCCTGGACGCACAAAGGCATGGCCGCTGGCAAAGGTGCCGTGGAGCGATGGTTTCGCATTTGTATCACCGGTGGATCTTTACGGTACAAAAGGCCGCAACGCCTTCGGCCTGGCCGACATGTGCGGCGGCGTCTGGGAGTTTGTCATCGACCACTTTGATCCGAAGGGAGGGCATGAAGACATCTACTATGAGAACGCGGAACAACGCACCGTGACGCGGCCCGTCTGCCGTGGTGGAAACTACTTCGATGTTCCGGGCAATGCGCGTTGCGCCGTCCGGCTGGGAATCAAAAATGTGACCTACTCCGACTCGCGCGATGGCTTCCGCATCTGTCTGGGCAAGCGCATCCCGATGCCATGAAAACTTTGCTGCACGGACTGGTTCTCTCTCTGCTCGCGACCACGCTGAACGCCCAGACGCCCGATCTCGATGGCGTGAAGGTCTCGCTCGAACACTACTCCGGCCCCGCCACGGTCAGCGCGGCGATTTTGGACAAGTTTAAGCTGCGCGTGCAGGTGAGCCGCAACGGCGACACGCAGCCGCTGAACGTGCGCGTCGAGCTGCCGAAAACAGGACGCAACGTCTGGCCGGCAAACGATGTCGAGGTGCGCGATGAAGCGGGCGCGGCGATGCTCGTGCAGCGCTCCGGCATCGAGTGGGGAAACCTCCTCGTGCCGATCACTGGAAAGATAAACGCATTCATCGTTCAGGCCGTGGAGCCACCAGTTCCGGCACCACGAGCCACTTCAGAGAAGGATCGCATGATTCAAGATGCCATCAGCGGTGCTCAAGTGCGCATCGCCAACTGGCCACAGGGTCGCACCGCCGCGCTGAGCATCCGTTTCGACGACTCACATCCCACGCATCTCAGCAAGGCCGTTCCCATCCTGCGCGAATACGGTTTCAAAGGCACCTTCATGGTCAATCCCGGTCCCAAGGAGCTCGGCAGCCGCCAAAGCTACTCCTTTGAAACCCAACTCGCCGAATGGGAGGCCGTGATGAAGCAGGGTGACATGGAGTTGGCGAACCACTCCGCGCATCATCGAGACGCGAAGGGCGATGAAGAGATGGAGCGTGAGATCGGCAGTGCTGCGGAGGCGATTTGGAAACTGACGCCCGGCAAGAGCAAACTCATGGCCCTCAATCTTGGCGGCGGCACGCGTTGGGAGACCACACGCACCCTTTGCCACTACCTCGACAAATATCATCAGTTCGATGCCTCCAGCGGCTCGCTCGGCATGGATGATAGCTACGGCGGTCGCGTCGAGGCCTTCCGCAAAGCGCTCGAAACCCACCTTCAGCGCGGACTCTGGTGCCGCATCCATTTCCATTACATCGGCGACGGTCTCAGCAGCAGCGAAGCCAACTTCCGCGCTGCGCTCGAAATCGCCAAGCAGCATCAGGACAAGCTCTGGATCGCTGGCATGGCAGACATCTACAAGTATCAAACCGAGCGCAACTCTGCCAAGCTTACGCTTGTGAAGTCTGATGCGAAGAGCCTCACCTTCCAACTCGACTGCGCCACCGACGCCACGCTTTACGATCAGCCGCTGACACTCGAAATCACGATGCCTGCCGCCATGAATACCTCAGAGATCATCGTCAAAGACGCCAGCGGCAAATCAATGCCCGTAACCACCGCCGCACCATGGCTTCGCTGCGTCGTGCCGCCGAAGTCAACTATCTATTCGGTGACTCTATCACCGTAAGCTCTTGGCCTTCCGCCACGTAGCTTCAGGGCATGAGATTCTTCCCGCTTGCTCTCGCCACTGTCATCGTGGCTTCTTCTGTTCACGCTATTGAAATCGGTTCACGTCGTGAGTTGTTCGTGGACAACTTCTTGATCGAAAAACTCATCGGCAAGGCCGAACAGCACCTGCATCATCCGCAGCCTCAGGAGATCGCCATCACACATGATATGCCATGGGAAGGCAGTGGCAGCGGCTATCACAGCATCTTCAAGGACGGCGACAAATATCGGATGTATTACAAGTCGTGGCAGCTCACCGTCACCGCGCCCGGCAAGGTGAACACGGGCGAGCATCCGCTCTTTACCTGCTACGCCGAAAGCGACGACGGCCTCCATTGGAGGAAACCGGAACTTGGCTTACACGAGTACAAAGGCTCCAAGGCCAACAACATCGTCATCCCGCATGGCAAGATGGGTAAAGTCGATCCCGATGGTGGTCATCCAGCCGTCTTCAAAGACGATAACCCGGCTGCCGCGTCTGATGCAAAGTACAAAGCCGTCGTGCGCTCAAATTCGCCGAAAGGCCTCCTCGCGCTCAAATCGCCCGACGGCCTCCGCTGGTCGCCGATGGCCGATGCGCCGGTGATCACGGATGGCGCGTTTGATTCGCAAAACCTGGCGTTTTGGGATGCCCATAGCGGCCTATACCGTGCCTACTGGCGCTACTTCACCGGCGGCACGACCGACGAGAAGAACTGGAAGCCCTCCGGTGATCGCGCCATTCGCACGGCGACGTCGAAGGACTTCATTCATTGGGAGAATCAGCACGACTTGAGCTACACCGACTCGCCCAGCGAGCAGCTCTACACGAATCAAGTGAAGCCCTACCACCGCGCGCCGCATCTGCTGCTCGGCTTTCCCACGCGCTATATCGAGCGTGGCTGGTCCGAGAGCATGCGTGCCTTGCCGGAACGCGAGCACCGCGAATGGCGCTCCAAGGCCAGCGACCGCTATGGCATGGTCGTCACCGAAGGTCTCTTCATGGCCAGCCGTGATGGAGTGAAGTTCAAGCGCTGGAATGAGGCCTTCCTTCCGCCCGGCATTGAGCGACCCGGCACCTGGAACTACGGTCATCAATACATCGCTTGGCATCCCGTGGAGACAAAGTCTGCCATGGAAGGAGCGCCGAACGAACTCAGCCTCTATGCCACCGAAAGCTACTGGACTGGCAACAGCAGCCAGCTCCGCCGCTACACGCTTCGTCTCGACGGCTTCGTCTCCATCCACGCTCCGATGAGAGGCGGCGAACTCATCACCAAACCACTCACCTTCACCGGCAAAGCCCTCACGATGAACTTGGCCAGCTCTGCCGCCGGTGGTGTGCGTGTCGAAATCCAGGATGCGAAGGGTAAGCCCATGCCTGGTTTCGCTTTGGCGGACTCAGAAGAGCAATTCGGTGATTCCATCCAGCGCAAAGCCGTGTGGAAAAATGGCAGCGACGTCAGCTCACTGGCTGGCAAGTCTGTGCGCCTGCGTTTCGCGCTGAAGGATGCCGATCTCTACTCCATCAAGTTTGAGTGAGCCCCAGCAGCGCCAGTGAGTCGCGGTGAATCATCGCCTCGATCTGAGCTACATCGAGCCGCGGCAGTTTCGTGCCTTCGAGCATGTCGTTGAGTTTGCGGACGCCGTCGATGCTCGCATTCACCGTGGTGAAGGGGAAGTCGGTGCCGAAGAGCAGCTTGTGCCACACGCCGTATTCCTGCGCGAGCATGAGCGAATGGTAGAGCTGCCACGGCCGGTAATGAAGCGCGCTGATATCGGCGAAGACGTTCTCGTGCTTTCGAATCGTCACGAGGCACTCGCCCTCATACGGATGGCCGAGATGCGCGAGAATGATCTTCACCCCCGGATGCTTCAACGCCACCGGCTCGATCAATCGCGGCAGTGTGAAGGCCAGTGGCGCCTGCGCAATGAACGTGGTGCCCATGTGGAGCAGCACCGGCAGGCCGTTTTTCTCCGCATACTGCCACAGCGGCTCCAGCTTCGGATCATCGGGACTGAAGCCCGCATACATCGGCAGCAGCTTGATACCGCGCAGTCCGAGCTCCTCATGGCCGACACGCATCTGACGCTCCCAGCCCTCCTGCGTCGGATCGACGGATAAAAAGCCGATCAAACGCTGCGCATCCTTTGCCACATACTCCGCCACGGTTTTGTCATCGACCCACAAGCCGCTGAGCCTCGCTTTGCCGCCGAAAACGATCGTGCAGGTATCCGCAGGGGCCGTGGCACGATAGGCCTCATACGTTGCACTCATGTCCACCTTCACTCCTGGCCGCGCTCGACCTGCTTGATAGATGAAGTCGTCCGAAAAGTCGGTGGGGAAGTTCCAGGCGTGGGAGTGGACGTCAATGATCATGGTCAATGAGGTTATAAAGCCGCACGTTTTGCGTTTCCTTCACCCGATTGTCACCACCGGAATCGCCATCGCGGGGCGGGTGCGGTCTTGGTGCTGGCGGCGGTAATTCAGCGGGGTGGTGCCGGTGAAGCGTTTGAAGCGCTTCACGAAGGAACTCGGATCGTAGAAGCCGCAGTCGATGGCGATCTCGGCAACGCTGGCTGCGGTGCGGCGGAGGCTGTCGATGGCGTGAAACATGCGCACCTGCTCCACAAAGGTGTAGGGCGTCATTTTCATCCGCTGCTTGAAGACACGCATGAAGTGCGTCTCCGAGAAGGAGCAGAGTCGCGCGAGGTCGGCGATGGTGATGCGCCCGGCATAGTGCTGCCGGACATGGTCGATGGCGGGCAGCAGACGGTTCAGCTCGTGATCGTGACCGGCGCCGTCGTTGTATTTTTCGTTGATGGTGATGAGGCCGATGACTTTGCCCTACGCGTCGTGCAGCGGGAACTTGCTGGACCATGCCCAGGAGGACGGATGATCGAAGAAGCTCGTGGCGTGGATTTCTTTGATCAGGGGGCGGTCGTGTTCAAAGACTTGCAGGTCGTTTTGACGGTAGCTTTCGGCGATGATGCGCGGAAAGAGGTCAAAGTCGGATTTTCCCACCACATCAAAGTCGGGCGCGAGATGAACAGCCTCCTTCAGCGCCCGGCTCATGAAGACATAGCGCGAGTCGAGGTTCTTGATCATGAACATCGCGCCGGGGAGCAGGTCAAGCGCCTCCAGCATCTCCCGTCCATCAGCGAGACTAGCTAAGAATTGGCGCTGGGCGGACTCGGAGGCGTTCATAGCGGGATTTTACCATTTTTTGATCGTCCCGCCATAGATAGAGCCGCTGCTGGCAGCGTTTGTTTCTTCGCATGATTGCACACAACGTTTTCTCAGTATCGCTCGCCTGCGCCATCGCCTTGGTGACGAGCGCGGTCGCGCAGGATGTGGCGTTCTTTGAAGCGAAGGTGCTTCCAGTGCTGAAAGCGCGCTGCTACGAGTGCCATTCGCACGCGGGCAAGATCAAGGGCGGGCTGGTGCTGGATTCGCGCTCGGGCTGGCAGGCGGGTGGTGAAAGTGGTCCGGCGCTGGTGCCTGGGTCCGTGGAGAAGAGTCGCATCATCAAGGCCGTGCGCTATGGGACACCCGATCTGGAGATGCCGCCGAAGGCGAAGCTGCCGGAGAGCGAGATCGCAATCTTGGAGCAATGGGTGGCCACCGGTGCCCATGATCCGCGCGAGGCTGTGGCGGTGGTGGAAAAGAAGGCGGGGATTGATGTGGAGGAGGGCCGCAAGCACTGGGCCTACCAGCCGGTGCGGGATGCCGCGCCACCTGCGGTGCGTGACAAGGCCTGGCCGCTGAACGATGTGGATGTCTTCATCCTCGCGAAGCTGGAGGCGGCGGGTATCAAACCCAACGCAGAAGCCGATGCGCACACATGGCTGCGGCGTGTGACCTTTGATCTCACTGGCCTGCCACCCACGGAGGTGGAGATCGCCGCGTTTGTCGCGGATCGTTCGCCGCAGGCGCAGGAGCGCGTGGTGGACCGCCTGCTGAAGTCGCGGGCTTATGGCGAACGCTGGGCGCGGCACTGGCTGGACCTCGTGGGCTATGCGGAGCAGATCGGCACGGAGGGAAAAATCTTCGCTGAGCATGCGTGGCGGTATCGTGATTATCTCATTGATGCCTTCAACAACGACAAACCCTTCGATCTCTTCATCCGCGAGCAGATCGCGGGTGACCTGCTGCCTGCCGCATCGCCGCAGGAGCGCCGTGCGAACCTCATCGCGACGGGTTTCATCGTGCTCGGCGATGTGGACATCAACGCCATCGACAAGCTGAAGATGGAATATGATTTCGTGGACAGCCAGGTAAGCAAGGTGGGCACCGCCTTCCTCGGCATGACGCTGGGCTGCGTGCGCTGTCATGACCACAAGTTCGACGCCATCGGCCAGCAGGACTACTACGCGCTCGCGGGCATGTTCCGCAGCACGAAGACCACCTTCAAAACGCGCCACGGCATCTGGAGCAATGTCAATCGTGTCGCCCTGCCGGAGCTGGAGGAGGACCGCGCAGTCGCAGCCAAACACGAGCAGAAGCTGGCGGATTGGCGGAAGGAAAAAGCGACGCTGGAGGCCGATTTGAAAACCCTCGGCGACAAGGCGGACACTGAGGGCAAGAAGCGCCGCGAGGAGCTGAGCACGCAGGTGAAGGCGCTCGAACTGCGCATCGCCCACGGCGAATATTTTCATCCAGGCAAGCCGCAGGCACTCGCGGTGCAGGACGTGGCGCAGCCTGCCGATATGCGACTAACCCTTCGCGGCAATCCGTATGCGCTGGGCGATACGATGCCGCGTGGTCTTGTGCGTGTGGCGATGTGGGCACCGCAGCCGAAGATCCCCGCTGGACAAAGTGGTCGCCGTGAGTTGGCGGAGTGGATCGCGGATGCGCGCCATCCGCTCACTGCACGCGTGGCGGTGAACCGCATCTGGCAGAAGCTCTTCGGCGAGGGGTTGGTGCGCAGTGTGGACTACTTCGGCATACGAGGCGATACGCCGAGCCATCCCGAGCTGCTCGATCATCTTGCGCATCGCTTCATGCGCGATGGCTGGTCGCAAAAGTGTCTCATCCGCACGCTCGCTCTCTCGCGGACCTATCGGCTGTCGTCAGGGAACGGCGATCTGCCATCGCTGACGGCGGTTGAAAACCGCCGCTCCTTGGAGGTCGATCCCGAGAACAAACTCCTCTCACACATGAACCGCCAGCGGCTCGACGCGGAGTCCATTCGCGATGCCATGCTGGTGGCCAGTGGACGTCTCGCAGCGCCTGCCGGTGGTCCGGGGCTGCCCTTGGAGTTCACCGAGAACATCTCCGGCCTGCCCCTCACGGAGAAAGGCGGCCACCCACAGTTCGCCATCAAAAAGGAACGCGAGTCCCAGGCCTTTGAGCGCACGCTGTATCTACCCGTCGTGCGCACCGGCACGCAGCCCGGCACCGCACGGTTGCGCGATGTCTTCGACTTCCCGCAGCCCGCGCAATTCACCGGTAAGCGCAATGAAACCACCGTGCCCACGCAGTCGCTGTATTTGCTCAATGCCGATCTCATCCGCCAACGCGGCGAGGATCTGGCAAAAGCCCTGCTCGCCACTCAAGGCAGCGATTTGGACCGCATCGGGCGGCTTTGGCTGCGTGTGCTAAATCGTCCCGTCACCACCGCTGAGCAGGAGGACGCGCTCGCCTTCCTGCAAGCCTCCCGCGCCGCCGGAGAAGAACACGCGTGGACCGAACTAGCCCGCACTCTCTTCGGCACGAATGAGTTCCTCCTCCGCTTCTGATCCACTCATGAACCCTCCACGCCAAACCTTTGCCTCCACCCGCCGCGCCTGGCTGCGTCAATCGAGCGCGGGCTTTGGTGCCATGGCGTTGCATGGTCTGCTGCACGCAGCGGCCAACCCGCTCGCCCAGCGCTCACCCATGGTCCAGCCGCGGGCCAAGCGCGTCATCTTCCTCTTCATGTCCGGCGGCCCCTCGCAGATGGACCTCTTTGATCCGAAGCCGCTCATTCAGCAAAAGCACGGGCAGAGCGTCTCCGCGCCCCTGCCCGAGAAGGACAAGCACGAGAGCACGGCAAAGCTTCTCGCACTCGGCACGGACATTCCGGTGCGGCCCCGCGGGCAATCGGGTGTCACGATCTCCGACTTAATGCCACACACCGCCGCCATCGCGGATGAGTTGTGCCTGATGCGCGCCGTGCATGCGGATAACAACCAACACGGTCCCGCCGTCCTGCAGTTCCATACCGGAGCCATCGCCGAAGCGCGGCCCTCCATGGGCTCATGGGTCAGCTACGGCCTCGGCACTGAAAACCAGAACCTGCCGGCCTTTCTCACCATCCATCCCGGCATCGATACCCGCAACTACAGCTCGTCCTTTCTGCCCGCCGCACATCAGGGCACGCCGATCATTCTCCCGGCCAAAGAGAGCGATCCTGCCATCGATTTTCTCACCGATGCCGCCACCGACAGTGCCACCCAGCGGCGGCGTTTTGACTTCATCCAGCGCATGAACAGCCGCCTGCTCGCGCAGAATGAGACGGATGTCCGCATGGAGGGCATGATCCACAGCCTCGAGACCGCCTACCGCATGCAGACCGCCACGCCGGACCTCGTTGATCTGTCCAAAGAAACCGAGGCCACGAAGAAGCTCTACGGCATCGGCGGCAAGACGACGGACAAAAATGGCCGCGCCTGCCTGCTCGCCCGCCGTCTCAGCGAGGCGGGCGTGCGCTTTGTGCAGGTCACCATGGATGGCTGGGATCACCATGGCGACATCCGGGGCAGTCTGCCCAAGAGCTGCGCCGCCACCGACTTGCCCTGCGCCGGATTGATCCGCGATCTGAAATCACGCGGCCTCCTCGATGACACGCTGGTGGTTTGGAGCGGCGAGTTTGGCCGCACCCCTTGGAGTCAGGATCTCAGCGGCACCGCACCCATCGAGAAGCACGGCCGCGAGCACCAGCCCGATAGCTTCTGCACCTGGATGGCTGGCGGCGGCGTGAAAGGCGGCCACATGCACGGCGAGACCGACGAGTTCGGCTACCGCCCCGTGTCCGGCAAGGTCCACCTGCACGACCTCCACGCCACCATCCTCCACCTCCTCGGCCTCGACCACGAGCGACTCACCTGGCCTCACCTCGGCCGCGACTACCGCCTCACCGATGTCTATGGCGAGGTGGTGCGGGAGATTTTGGTGTGAAATGCGCTGAAGCGTCTCAGCCCCAGACGCGGGTTCCGTTGCTCGCCAAGGACACAGGGTTCGGAGCTAGCGATACTTGTTCATCAATCGTTGAGCGCTGTTGGTCTGCTCACGGGTTTCCAAACAACACTTCCGCTTGGCTCGAATCCATTGCACTGGATCTGTATGGGCGGGAATGAACCCAGCCATGGCACACCAGGCGACGATGAACTGCCCGGTCCTTCCGCAACCGGCGACACAGTGAATCACGACCGCTTCATTGGCTTGATGATGCTGATCCATGATGTCCAAAAACTGCTGGATCTGCTCATCTGTCGGCACGCCGTAGTCGGGCACATTGATGTGATAATAGGACAACTGACGCGGGACATCTTGGCGATTGTCAAACTCACAACAATTGACGACGGCCCGGATTTTGTTCTTCTCGTAAATGTCAAAGACGTAGGGATCGGGCCACCATGATGCCGCGATGACACCTTCCACAATCCATGTGAAAGGCTCGGTTCTTTCGGGTTGTCCCTTTTCAGGCCAATACCAAGGTCGAATCGGTTGAGGCATATTCTTCTGAGTCACTTCTTTCCCGCAATCATGAAGGATCTTGTCACATCATGCGAGATTTCTCCTCGTCTGCCCGCGTTTAATCCCACTCACCGATCCGCCCTAAATGATTCCACACGCCCGCACTCTGCTGTCCCTTGCCGCCTTCGCTTTCTCCCTCGCCACCTCACAGGCGGCAGAGAGCGTCAAAATCGTCCTCGTCGCCGGACAGGTCAAAGAAGTCGATAAAATGGGTCACCATGACTACCTCGGCGGCTGCCGGATCATGGAGGCGCTATTGAAGCAGACGCCGGGAGTGGAAGTCGTGCTGGTGAAGAAGGAATGGCCGGAGAATGACTCCGTCTTTGATGGCGCGGCTTCGGTGGTGTTTTACACCGATGGCGGTGGCAAGCAGGCCTATCTGGCGACGCCGGAGCATGTGGCGCTGGTTCAGAAGCTGGCGGATGGCAAGACGGGTCTCGTGAACATTCATCAGGCCGTCGAGTTTACGCCTGCGTTCGCCAAGCAGTCAGCGGACTGGACTGGCGGCGTTTACAACGCGCTCTCCAGCCGCGGCCACTGGGACAGCGTGCATGACAAGTTCCCCGAGCATCCGATCACGCGCGGCGTGACCCCTTGGAAGATCAACGATGGCTGGTTAAACCACTTCAAATTCCCCGCCGAGATGAAAGGCATCACGCCGCTAGTCTGGTCAGGCAAAGAAGCGCTCGGATCACCTGAAGGCGGCGACAAGGACGTCGTGTCCTGGACCTTTGATCGCGCGAGCGGCGGACGCTCGTTCAACTTCAGCGGGCTGGATGCTCACCATGCCTGGGAACTCGACGGCATGAGGAAACTGGTCATCAACGGCATCCTCTGGAGCGCCGGTGTCGAGATCCCCGCCGGTGGAGCCAAGAGCGAAGCCGACAAGGCAATGGTGGACTCCTTCCTCACTCCACGCCTCGCGCCTCCACCGAAGCCGACCAAGGAACCAAAGTAGCTTCGGCTTTAGCCG
>JBIKIA010000073.1:0-12902 GCA_044361885.1 Prosthecobacter sp.
CTCTTTACGATCTGGATTCACCCACGCCGAATGTGCGCACCCATTTATTTGAGCCACCTTCGCCTGTTCAGAATGGATTCTTCGGAAGATCACTTTCCATGGAGGGTGATTTTCTCGTGATAGGGGCCACGAGTGTTCCTGGACGTGCGCTGGAAGCGGGTGCCATTTACGTTTACGATCTCGCTAGCACAACCCCCACCGTGCCCGTTTATGAACTCAACGATTCAGCTCCACAGCAGAGTGGAAAGTTGGGTTACGATCTAGTCATGGATGGAAGTAAAGTGCTTAGCTCTAAAGCGCGCCATCTTGACAACGGCATGGTGACAGCTGGTGCTGGATTGCTCTACGGCCTACAGCGCACGTCGCCAGAACAGGTTGCCGCGACGCTTCCGTCTCAGTTTAGTCTTTCATCGACACACACTTCGCTTCAGGTGGCTCTTTCTCAAAATTGGGCCGCCATTTCAAATGAGACTCAGAATTCGACCTCGCCGAGAGGTGGCTTTGTCAATGTCTATGGAACCCCGATTCCTGAGATCATCGTCGAACAGGTGCCCGGTGTTTCATTGACAGATGGGAACTCCACGGTGGACTTCGGCTACGGAGTTCAGAGTATCCCGAAGACGCTTCCATTTACCGTTCGCAATGTGGGTATTCACACACTGGAAGTATCTGGAGTGAACTTCGCTACTGGCAACACAGCAGACTTCAGTCATGCCATACCAGGATTTCCCCTGAGCATTCCTGCTGGTGGCTCCCTCGTGATACCCGTCAGCTTTACCGGAGACATTCTGGGCGCACGCGCTACGGAGTTGCGCATCATGAACACCGATGAAGACGAAGGCCCATTCAACATCAACCTCATAGCCTATAGCATCACCGAGCGGCAAGGTTGGCGCTTCCAGCACTTTCAGACCATCGAAAACACCGGAAATGCTGCAAACGGTGCCGATCCCGATGGAGACGGTTTTGACAACGCGGATGAATTCCTGACCGGCACGATCCCTGTCGATGCCGCTTCACGACTCCGCCTAGAGATACAGCCGCATCCAAGTTTGCCAGGTCAGATGAATCTCATTATTAGCCCCACCCGGACGATGGTGAATTACCGCATTGAGGTGAATCAAGGCCTCTCCGGCACCGGTTGGCAGACCTTATGGGAAGGTAGCGGTAGTGGAGCTGGCCAGATGCCTCTTTTGGATCCTAGTAGCTTCGGACAGAATACGAGGTTTTATCGCCTGATCGCGAATTGATCACCACACGGACAGCTACCAAACCCGATGCAGGGCCCCGTTGTTCGGGCGGGTATAGACCGCTTGGATGACACTGATGTTCCGTGTGGCAAAGGCGGCCTCGCAGTATTGCAGGTAGAGGTTCCATTTGCGGATGAAGCGGTCGTCAAAGCCCAGTGCCTGCACGTCATCCAGTTTGGCGTTGAAGCGCTCGAACCAGAGGCGCAGCGTCTTCGCGTAGCCTGCGCCTAGATCCTCCAGACCATGGAGGAAGAGATCGCCGGTGCGGTTCACGGCCTCATTGATGCGTGCCATGCTCAGCAGCAGGGAGCCGGGGAAGATGTGCTTCTGGATCCAGTCCACCCCGCGCTTCAGGTTCTCATAGCGGCAGTCGGGCACGGTGATCACTTGAAAAGCAATCATCCCGTTAGGCTTCAGCACCTCATGGCATTTGGCGAAGTAGCCATCCACATACGCATCGCCCACGGCCTCCAGCATCTCGATGGAGGCGATCTTATCAAACTGGCCTGTGATGTGTCGGTAGTCCTGGAGCCGGACCTCGATCAGATGATCCAGGCCCTCACGCTTCACGCGCTCCGTGGCAAACGTGTGCTGCTCCTGCGAGATCGTCACCGCCGTCACACGGCAGCCGTGCTCGCGGGCCGCATGGGTGCAAAAGCCACCCCAGCCGCAGCCGATCTCCAGGACATGGTCCGTGGATTTGAGTTCCAGCTTCTGGCAAAGCGCCTCATACTTCTGCCACTGCGCGCCTTCGAGGGGCTGCCCCTCTTCGGTGAACTTCGCCGCCGAGTACGTCATCGTCTCGTCCAGCCACAAGGCGTAGAATTCATTTCCGAGATCATAGTGCTCGGCGATGTTCCTTCGACTTGTCTTTAGGCTGTTCGGGCGCAGGCGATGCAGCACGCGGTTGTACATTTTGAGTAGATTTGTCCCCGCGAGTCGCGTGGAAGAGGCGCGGCTGCCCTGCGTGGCGTGGATGTTTTGGATGAACCACGAGATGACTCCCGCCACGTCATCGCTGTCCCAGTCACCCTCCACATAGGCCTCACCGAAGCCCACGTTACCAAACAGCGCGCAGTGGCGGAAGAACTCCCAGCTCCGCACCCTCATCTCGACGCTAACGGGCGTCGCTGGATCGCCCAGCTTCCGCTCGCTGCCATCAGGCAGGACCATGCGCAGGCCGCCGATGGGGAATTGGATTAGTGTGCCCATCACGAGGCGTTCGTAGAATCCAGCACGGCGTGCGGGGGCCTGCGGCGTGTCGAGAGCTTCGTCGAGTTTGATGGAGTTCATGGTTTGGTCGTCGAAATGGAGCGGTGGGGGCGATAGACCCCGCGCTGGAGGTCCGGCTGATCGGCTTTGCGGTTTACGCTTAGCCCCTTCATCCAGAGGCGCAAAGCATGATAGTGGATGAGAAAAATCACGCGTAGCGTCACCAGCGGGTAGCGGATAAAGGCAGACAGCAGGGCCGCATCGGTCATCTCCCGGCGCTCGCCGTTCAGCCTGGTGATCAGCACCCGCCCCTCACTGTCGTGATCATCCACATGGATCTCCAGATACTCCCCAGGCAGCCGCAGCTTGAAGTCGAACATCAGTTCCAGACCAAAGAAGGGCGAGACATAGAAGTGCTTCGGCGTCACGAGGAGGAAGCGCTCCTGCCTGCTCGCATACTCCTTCAGCACGTATGGCTTCTGCTCATGAAAGGTGTTCGTCACCTCCGCCACCGCCGCTACGGGCTGGCCCTCGGCGTCAAAGGCATAGTAGAAGCACACCGGATTGAAGATGTACCCCAGCACGCGCGGGAAGGTCAGCAGTCGAACCTGGGTGATCCGCGTCGTGTTCACGCCTGCCTCGCGCATGGTTTGCAGCACGTTCTCCTTCGTGCTCGCACCATCTCTGACGATGTGATCCCTGTCGTAAAAGGAGAAGAGGCTCCAGCGGTTCCGCTTAAAGCAACGCAGCCGCGCTGAGAGCGAGTCCAGTTCATCCAAGTCCAGCCATAAATAAAAGACCCCATACGCAAAGCGATGTGCCTTGGGCCTGAGCCGATGGTGCATCACGCGGCAGCGGTAGAGGGCGGAGTTCATGTTACCAGGGCTCCTCCCCGAGGAGGTCCCGGCAGACATTCACCGCCGACATGAAGCCGTCTTCATGGAAGCCGTAGCGTGTCCAGGCACCGCAGAAGTAGATCGTCTGGTCTCGGGAGACCTGATTCAACTCCGGCACCCGCTTCTGTGCAGCCGTGGCTTTTACATCGAAGAGCGGATGCTCATAGTTGATGCGCTTGAGCACCTTCGCGGGATCGACGGCGTCCTCGCCATTGATGCTGACAAAGTAGTTCGTCTTCTCGGACACCCCTTGCAGCAGGTTCATCCAGTAGTGCGTGCTCGGCTGGATCACTCCCTGCTTGTCGAACTCGATATGGTAGTTCCACGCCGCCCAGCACTTCTTGGTCTTCGGCATGAAGCGGTCATCCGTGTGCAGGGTCGCCACATTCGCCTGATACTTGAAGGCGGGCAGTATCTCCAGTTCCAGTGCTGTTGGCTCGGCCAGCATCCGCAGCGTCGTCGGGGTGTGGGTGGCCAGGATCACCTTATCATAGGTCTTCGGCGCATGATCGCGTGCATACACCACCGCCTTGCCATTGCGTCGCTCCACACGCTCCACGGGAGTGTTCAGCCAGATACTGTCCCGAAACGGCGGCACCATCTTCCGCACATACTGGCGGCTGCCATCCACCACCGTCCACCAGGGGTGGCGCGTCTTCATTCCGAGGAAGCCGTGGTTAAACCAGAAATGCATGAGCGTCTTCGCCGGGAATTCCAGCATCTGCTCCGGCGGGGTGGACCACACCGCACTGCCCATGGGGATGATGTACAGGTCCAGGAAGTCCTGCCCATAGCCGCGTGCTGCCACATACTCCCTCAGCGTCAGCCCCTCCACACTGGGATCATTCATCGCCTCCACGGTCTCTTCATTGAAGCGCTTGATCTTCAGCAAGAAGCTCCAGAAGCGCGGGCTTAGCAGATTGCTCCGCTGTCCAAAGATGGTGTCCAGGTTCCTGCCATTGTACTCATACCCGGTCGGCAGATGGCGGAGGCTGAAGGACATGTCCGTCCGCTTCGTCTCCACGCCCAGCTCTTTAAAGAGGCGGCAGAGCAGGGAATAGGTCTGGTGATTGAAGACCATGAAACCCGTGTCGATCGGCAGTTCCTGCCCATCCTCCGTGACCGTGACCGTGTTCGTGTGCCCGCCGATGTAGTCCGCCGCTTCATAGACGGTGATATCGTGGCGCTGATGGAGGAAATGGGCACATCCCAGCCCGGAGATGCCGGAGCCGATGATGGCGATGCGTTGTCGGGTCATGGAAAGGTAGGAGCGTTTTGTCTAACTTTGGCAGGTTGTTCGCCTGTGACCGCTGGGCGGATTCAAATCCTTGCCAGCCTGAGGTGGAAATTTCATGAAAGCCCCTCTCATCAAACACCGGCAGCCATTGCTTGAGGGAAGACGATATTGATCTAGACACCTCGACGCCATGCCCCTCCCAGACCTCCCTCTCACCACACCCTCGCTCCTTTTCCCGGCGATCTCGCTGCTGATGCTGGCATATACGAACCGCTTCCTGGGGCTGGCGAGTGTGGTGCGGGGGCTGCATGCGAGCTGGCAGATGACGCAGGAGCCTCTCCTGCTGGATCAGATCAGGAATCTGCGGAAGCGCATCCAGATCATCAAGAACATGCAGACTCTCGGGGTGCTGAGCCTCATGTTTTGCGTGGTGAGCATGACGCTGCTGTTCTTTGACCGGCAGGTAGGCGGGCAGGTGACCTTTGGGCTGAGCCTGATCCTGATGCTGGGATCGCTGACCCTGTCTCTCGTCGAGATCCAGATGTCGGGCAAGGCGCTGGATCTACAGTTGGAGGATGTGAAGTGCCGGGAGGGGTGAAGGTCGCAGGCCGCCTATCCCAAAAATACCGGAAGCCGTGCTGCCTTGGGCTGGATGGCGGGGTGCGTTGGCGCGTTGGTATCGAACCATGCTCCTGACCATGAAAGCCGCTCCCGCCTTCCTCATACTGCCTTTGATCCTGTTAGCCCTGGAAGCAAATGCCCAGGCACCGAAGGATGGCATCGCGACGAAGACGACCTATGCGAAGGCCTATGGGCCAACGAACAATCAGGTGATGGTCGATCCGGCGAAGGATCTGCCGCGCTACCCTGCCGTGGAGCCGAAGGACGCGCCGGGCACCTGGCAGGTGAAGAAGGGCTTCAAGCTGGAGCTGGTGGCGAATGAACCGCAGGTGCGAGACCCCATCGCGGTATGCTTTGACGAGCGCGGGCGCATGTTTGCCTGCGAGATGATCGACTACAGTGAGATGCGCGATGTGACACCGCACCTGGGCCGCATCTCGGTGCTGGAAGACAAGGATGGCGACGGCTTCTTCGAGACCTCCCAGGTCTTCGCCGATGACCTCCCGTGGCCCACGGGGCTGACTTGGGCCAATGGCGGACTCTATGTGGGGGCCACGCCGGACATCTGGCGCTTTGAAGACAAGGACGGCGATGGCAAGGCGGAGGTACGGGAGAAGGTGTACACAGGCTTTGGCACCGGCTTAAAAATCCTGAACGTGCAGGGGCTGATGAACAGCTTCCAATGGGGGCAGGACAACCGCATCCATGTGCTGGCGGGCGGGGGAAATCGCGGTGTGATCAAGTGTTTGAAGCGGCCTGAACTCAAGGAGCAGGAGCTTGGCGGCAGGGACTTCTGGTTTGACCCGCTCACCCATGAGTTCGGACTCGAAGTCGGCGGCGCGCAGTATGGCATGAGCTTTGACAACTATGGACGGAAGTTCGGCTGCTCGAACTCAGATCACCTCCAATACTGGCTCTACGACGACCGCTACGCCGCACGGAATCCTTTCTATGATATGCCATCCAGCCGACGCAGCATCGCGGTGGATGGGGGCGCGGCGGAGGTCTTCCGCCTCAGCCCGGACGAGCCCTGGCGCATCATCCGCACACGCTGGCGCATCGCCGGTGTGGTGAAAGGAGCCGTCGAGGGCGGAGGACGCGTCAGCGGCTACTTCACCGGTGCCACCGGCACGACGATCTATCGTGGCGATGCCTACGGCCCCGAGTTCGTGAACAACAGCTTCAGCGGCGATGCCGGGGGTCAGCTCATCCATCGCAAACAGATTCGTTATGCCGAGGATGGCATCAACCTCGTGGGCGAGCGTCCCACTGATGAGCGCGGCTTTGAGTTCGCCGCCAGCAAGGACACCTGGGTCCGCGTGGTGAACTTCGCCAATGCTCCCGATGGCTGCCTGTATGTCTGCGACATGTATCGCGAGGTCATCGAGCATCCCTGGAGCGTACCGGACGAGATCAAGAAGCACCTCGACCTCAACAACGGCAACGATCGCGGCCGCATCTGGCGCATCGTGCCGGACAAAGGCGTGGAGCGTAAAGGGCAGAAGGTCACGCTGGCCAGCGCCAGCACCGAGGAGCTGGTGAAGGCTCTCGGCCACACGAACGGCTGGCATCGCGATACGGCACAGCGTTTGCTCTATGAGAAGCAGGACAAGGCGGTGGTGCCGATGCTGAAGGCACGCCTAACTCAAGATGCCAGCGAGCTGGAGAAGATTCACGCGCTGAACTCTCTCGCGCCACTGACAGCGGAGGACATCGACGTCGTCGAGCAGGCGCTCAAAGATCCATCGGCGCAGGTGCGGGAAAAGGCGGTGCTGCTTGGCTCTCGAATCAAGGGTCAGGCCCGAGTCACCGCAGCGGTGAACGCTCTCGGCATGGATGCATCCCCACGCGTCCGCTTCACCTATGCGATGCTGATCCACAAGTTCTTCGAGGGGCTGCCAGGGATTGCCGGGACTACGCCGGATGCGCGTCAGGCGGACATGCTGGAGAAGTATGGCAGCAACCCGCTCATGCTCTCCGCCATCCTGAGCAGCGAGGGAACAGATCCATTACAGATCCTGGAGATACTCGCCAACCCAGGCCGGCCTGCCTTGAATGACTCTGTCGCTGAAGCCCTGCTGAGCATGATCGGCCAGCAGAAGCAGGACAAGGCGCTGGCCTTTGCCATCAAGCTGCTGTCAGGCCCCGGCACCTCAGCGACACTGCGTCGGAACGGCTTGAAGGCTCTCGCGGCGGGGCTTCGTCGTGGTGGAAGCTCCATCGCCAAGGTGGATACGGAGGGCAAGCTGGCGGCGGTCTTTACCCAGGCGGCGACGACGGTGACGGATGCTTCTGCGAGTGAATCAGCGAAGGTGGGAGCCATCGAGTTACTTGCGCTAGGCACAAAAGAGCAGGCATACTCAGTTCTGAATAGTTGTCTGGAGCCATCACATGCTGAGCACATTCAGAGGGCTGCTTTAGTAGCTCTTTCTAGTGTGTCTTATCCAGAAGGTGAGGATTCGATTTTGGGCTCATTACAATTCTTGAAACCCAAAGTTCGAGAGGAAGCCTTCTCCATCCTCACTTCACGGGATGAATGGGCCGAAGGTTTGCTGCTCGTCATCCAGTCGTGCACGGGACCAACGCCAAATCAGTTAACAGCCAGCCAAGTCCAGTCACTGATCAAGCACAAGAATGCCAAGGTCGCCGCACTGGCGAAGACGGTGCTGAAGTCGGTGATCCCACCTTCGCGCGAAGAAGTGGTGAAGACCTTTGCCCCAGCCGTCGCCTTGAAGGGCGATGCCAAGGCCGGGCAGAATCATTACATCTCCCGCTGCATGGCCTGCCATCAGGCAAACGGCATGGGCATCGAAGTGGGGCCGAGCTTCACCACGGTGAAGACAAAAGGTCGCGATGCCTTGCTGACCGCGATCCTGGAGCCGCATAAAGAGGTCGCCTCCCAATACATCGCCTACACGGTGAACACGAAGGAAGGCCAGACCGTGCAGGGCGTGATCACCGCTGACGACGCCAGCAGCATGTCCCTCAAGATGATGGGCGGTGCGGCGGTTACACTCCAACGTGCCAACATCAAAGGCAGCAGCTCCACCGGCCAAAGCCTCATGCCCGAAGGCCTCGAAGGTGGTCTCAGCGTACAGGACATGGCCGACCTGCTGAGCTTTATTGAGGCGGCGAATTGAGGCTCAACTTTCCATCCTCGAGTACGAAGACCTTGCCCCGCCAATGTCACAGGCTACAACTACAACCATGAGTCAGACCGTTCAATTGACAGTGCCCATGCCTTCCAAGCTGGCCCACCTTCGCTTTCCCAAAGCGCTGAATGACCGGCTCCATCACCTCCTTGATCTCCAAGGCAGTCAGGGAAAGCTCAGTCCTGCGGAACGCAGGGAGGCAGAAGCGCTCACTCAAATGGCGACGACACTGAGCATCCTGAAACTCGGCGCTCAGGTGAAAGCCGCCCGCTCTTGAGCCATGTCCGTGTCTGCCAGACTTCGCCAGCAAGTCGCGGCTCGTGCGAATCAGCGCTGCGAGTATTGCGGACTTTCCAGCCTAGGTCAGGCGGCGACCTTCCATATTGACCATGTTACTCCGCAGGTGGCGGGAGGAAAAACGGTGCTGGATAATCTCGCGATGGCCTGCATTCACTGCTCACTCAGGAAAGGCGCGCGACGAAAAGGGCGTGATCCAAAGTCCGGCAAACTAGTGACGCTTTTTCATCCTCGTGAGCAGGCATGGAATCTTCACTTTCGTTGGTCAGGCGTTCGCCTTGTTGGCATCACGGCCATCGGCAGAGCAACCATCGCGACGCTGGCGCTCAACAGCCCTGAGCATCAGATCATCCGCAGTTTTGAAGTCCGCCTGGGCAGGCATCCACCTCCAGGTCACGCCTGATTCCGTTGTCACAAACTCCCTCACAAACCATCCACTACTCATGCCCACCAACCCAGACTCCCCCAAAACCATCAAACTCGCTCTCGTCGGCGCTGGCATGTTCGGCGGTGATGTTCATCTCCGTGCTTATGCGGACCTTCAACGCTTCGGCATCGCGGGGCAGCTTGCGCGCGTCGGATTGGATGAGCACACGCGGGATCTCGCGCCGGTGAAGTTTGATCTCGTGGCGGTGGCGACTCGCTCGGAGGCCTCGGCGAAGAAGTCGGCGGCGGCTTTCAAAGAGATCACAGGCTGTGAGCCGAAGTGCTACCATGGTGAAGCACCCTGGGATGACATCCTGCGCGACTTCCCGGACCTCGACGTGATGGCGGTGGCCACGCCGGATCATCTGCACACGCAGCCGATTTTAGCCGCGCTGGCAGCGGGAGTACATGTGCTCACGGAGAAGCCGATGTGCCTCACGACTCAGGAGTCGGACGAGATCATCGCCGCCGCGAAGGCGGGGAACCTGATTGTCGGTGTGGACATGCATAAGCGCTACGACCCCGACCATCTGCGCATCCGCGATGACATCCAGAACCGCATCGGCGCGCCGCTTTATGGCACCGCCTATCTGGAAGAGCCGCTGGAGGTGAGCACGAGCACTTTCAAGTGGGTGGAGAGTAGCGATCCCTTCAGCTATGTGGGGCCGCATTGGACCGATCTGATCTGGAGCTACTACAAATCGAAGCCGGTGAGTTTGACGGCAGTCGGTCAGAAGAAGCGGCTCATTCGCGATGGCATCAATGCCTTCGATGCGGTGCAGGTGCGGGTGGATTTCGACAACGGGATGAGCATCAACTTCCACAACAACTGGGTCACGCCTGCGGACTTCGAAGGGCCGGTGAATCAGGGTCACGAGATCGTCGGTGCTGATGGCAAGGTGGAGAGCGATCAGCAGTATCGCGGCTTCCGCTGGTGGAATGCGGGCGGCGGCTCGCGCACGAGCAACAATCACTTCACCCGTGATGTCCTCCGCCACGACGGCACGAAGGCCTACATCGGCTACGGTGTCGATAGTCTCACCGTGGCTCTCGTGGCTATTTGTCAGGTGAAGTTTGCCGGTGCCAGCCGTGACTCAGTGGCTCATCTTTACCCGACGGCAGAGGAAGCCCGCATCACCTGCGCCATCGTGGACGCGGCGGCGAAGGTGCGTGATCTGAACTTCCAATACATGCAGGAAGGGAAGGGTGCAACGGTCACAGCTCGCTTCGGTCCTGATGGTATCACGATCATTGACCCAAACTCCCCGCAGGTGTTTCAGAGCATCTACGGGAAGCCGCTGTAAGCTTCACAAGCGCACTTTGAACTCATCCTTCTCGGTGGCGACATCGCTGCCTTCTCGGGGCACGACAGCGACGTAATTTCTCACCGTGCTCCAGCCGGGCTGGCTGATCTCACGGCCATCGTTGGTTCGGGCATAAAAGGCGGTGGATCGACCGCCATCGAGATTCAATGCCCGCTGAATTCGCAGGCCGGAAATCAGGCCGGGAGAGGTGAGAAGCTCGGCGAGCCCATGCAGCGTGGTGCTGTGGACGGTGCCGATGAGCCAGCCGGAATGCTCGTCCGTGGCGATGAAGGTGCGTGCGGCGACTTTGGTGCGATTCAGCCCGGAGATAGGCTGGCCTGCATCCACGAGGCGTGGCCCGGCTTGGAGGAAATCACTCGCATTCGTGGTATCAGGAGACTCGCTGTTCCAGATCAAAGCAGGCTCGCCATCGCTCACGCAGATCATGCCAGAAACGAGGCCCGAGCGGGTGAACTGGCCCTGGCGTTTGCCATTCGCGATCATGAGGCCGAGCGGGGTGAAGTCGGGATGAAAGTAGCCGCCATTCACGCCAGCGATGGCCTTCACCGAGCGCATGGAGTCGCTGAGGAGATCGGTGAAGGACCAGGACTGAGGCTGATCGACCACGCGTAGAGTGCAGGAACTGCTGTCAAAGCGCACGACGGAAATATCGACCTCGCCTTCACTGCCTCTTACACGCAATCGCAGCCAGGAAGCATGATGGGGAAGGGGAGTGACCTCCTCACTGAGCGTGCGCCACGAGGTTGTGGGTTCAGGCGTTGGCTGAAAAGGCTGCGGCGCGGGCTGCACAGGCTCTGGGTCGAGCAACGGAGGCTGAGGTCGTGGCGTGTGAGTGCAAGCAGCGAGGCCGAGCAGCAGTGTTATCTGTCCAATCCGTAGCCACATCTCAGCTCAAATGCGCCTCCATCCAGGTCTTCATCTCTGCCAGAGCACGCGCACGATGGCTGAGCTGGTTTTTCACCTCGGGAGGCAGCACGCCGAAGGTGTCTGCATAACCATCAGGCTGAAAAAGGGCGTCGTAGCCGAAACCGCCGATCCCTTGCTCTTCGAGTCTCAGCGTGCCTTCGACGGTGCCGTGGGTGACGTGCAGTGCCTGCCCATCTTTGGCGAGCACGAGGCAGCAGTGGAAACGGCCCGTGAAGGTGGCTGGCGGGAGTTTGCCGAGCTCGGCCTTCAGGCGGACACGATTGTCGGCATCGGTGGCATCAGGACCAGCATAGCGGGCGGAATAGACGCCGGGCTCGCCATTGAGCGCATCCACTTCGAGTCCCGAGTCATCGGCGATGACGAAGAGCCCGGGCAGAGCGGCACTCGCGGCCTCGGCTTTTAGGATGGCGTTCGCCTCGAAGGTGGTGCCGGTCTCTTCGGGGAGCACGACATTCGGGTAGTCACGAAGTCCATGGACCTGCCAGGGCTCGCCAAGCATGGTGGCGACTTCCTGGACTTTGTGTACGTTGGAGGTGGCGAAGATGAGGGTGAGCATTTGGGTATACTTTAAGAAGCAGGGCTGACAGTAGCGCAAGCTTTCTCCTGCTGGCTGCGGCGCTCTTTGCTCAATAACTGGGTGAGTTCCATGGCGGCATCAAGGCGGGCGATGGAGGTATTTTCGATGCGTTCAATGATGCGGATGATGAATGAGAAAAGAAGCAGCCCATAAACCATGAACGACCAGGCGGACTCAGCCTCAAGTCGTGCGCGCCAAACGCCGAGTCCAATCCAAACGGCGATCATGAGCAGCTCAAAATAAAACCCCCACTGCTGGGTCGCTCTTTGGGTCATCCGCTTCTTGAGTTCAGCCACGCGTTTGGAGTTCTCCAGGACTTCAAGACCTTCCAGATACCAGTCTTCCATGGGTTCATCCGAATGCTTCGGCTTCGATGGGGAGGCGAAAATGGACATGAGCATAACGTCGGCATTTTGGGGAGCCCGATGAGGAAAAGAAAGGGGATTGTTCGAGACCTGCTGTTCGACCCAGCTTTCCATTCGTAGTCTTCTACCGCTCATGCCGCCTCTCCTCACTGTCACCCATCGCCACGGGATTTACCTGCCTGAGGCGGACCTGTGGCTTGACCCGCACTTCGGGGTGGAGAGAGCCTTCATTTCTCATGCGCACTCGGATCATGTGGCGCGGCATCAGACGACGTTTTGCTCGGAGCTGACGCAGCATCTGATGCGCGAGCGCTATGGGCTGAAGAAAGACGGCACCTTCCATCCGCTGCCGATGCGTGAGCTCTTTGAATGGGAAGGCTGGGAGCTGCGCCTGCTGCCTGCGGGGCACATCCTCGGCTCTGCCATGCTGCACCTCACACGCAAGAGCGATGGCGCGACGCTGCTGTACACGGGCGATTACAAATTGCGACAGGGGCTGAGTTCGGAGCGCTGCGAGCTACTTCAAGCCGACACGCTGATCATGGAGACGACCTTTGGGCTGCCGCACTTCCGCTTTCCGACGATGAGTGAGGTGATCTCCCAAATGCTGAAGTTTG
>JBIKIA010000502.1:0-3919 GCA_044361885.1 Prosthecobacter sp.
AGTCCGAGGCGACTCGATGCGGAATGCGGCCATCTTGGAGGGCGACATTGTCATCATGGAGTTCCGCGAGGCTAAGCATGGTGACATTGTGGCCGCACTCATTGACGGCGAGACGACACTAAAACGCTTCGTGGTGCAAAACGGCGTGCCTTACCTCCGCGCCTCGAATCCAAAGTATCCCGATCTCATCCCCGCTCGCGAACTGGTCATCCAGGGCGTGCTTATCGCCCTGCTGCGGCTTTCGGAAAGGTGATGCGCCATGATCCTGCACTTCGATGCGGACGCGTTCTTCGCGTCCGTGGAGCAAGCCGCCGACCCTAAGCTGCGTGGCCGCCCCATCGCCGTCGGTGGTGAGCGGCGCGGCATCATTGCCTCTGCCAGTTACGAGGCGCGGAAAATGGGCATCTACACGCCCATGCCTACCGCACGGGCCAAGAAGCTCTGTCCCGGCCTGATCGTGCTGCCGTGTGACTTCGACAAATACGAGCGCTTCTCGCACTTGATGTTCTCGTATGCCTATGACTTCACGCCTCTCGTGGAGCTGGCCTCCATTGATGAATGCTACCTCGATCTTCACGGCGCACGTCAAACCAAAGCCTGTGACGCCGCCGCGAAGATGCAGAAAGCCATCGCGCAGAGTTTGAAGCTGTCAGTTTCCGTCGGTGTCGGTGCGAACAAGCTCGTTTCGCAGATCGCCAGCAAGCTGCGCAAGCCGCACTGCTTCATTGAGGTGGCCCCTGGGTGTGAGCAAGGCTTCCTCTGGCCTTTGGAAAACAAATGGCTGCCGCAAGTTGGTCCTCAGCTCGCTGCAAAGCTGAACACCGCAGGCCTATGTCGGGTCGAGCACATCGCGCACACGCCGGTGGATGAGCTTTCGCTGCTCGTCGGCAGTGGAGCGTCGGTATTGCGAGACTATGCCCTCGGTAACGACCAGCGCCCGGTGATCTGCGACGCGCCTGCTGCCAAAAGCTACGGCGAGCAGGAAACATTCAATCAGGATACCACGGACACCGTCTTCATCACCGCCCGCCTCCGCGCCATGGCTGACACGCTCATGCGCCGTGTGCGTGAAGATGGGAAAAGCATCCGCACCATTACCCTACGCCTGCGCTATAACGACATGGACGAGGTCACACGCTCTGCCAGTCTCGATGAGCCGACTGATCTGGAGCACGACCTTTATCCGCTGCTCGCGGCCTTGCTAAAACGAGCTTGGGAACGCCGCGTGAGCATCCGCCTCATTGGCCTGCGCTTCACGAAAATCTACGAGACTGGCTTCAGCGCCGTCCTGCCGCTGGAGGTGGCCGATGTGAAGCGGGAGAGGCTGCACACACTCGCTCTCGTCATCGACGATCTGCGCGGCTCCCAGCGCAGCATCATGCGCGGGCACGACCTCTGGCTTGCCCAGAACAAAAACGCCCCCCGGCAGACCTTGCCAAAGCCCCGGCTGGTCACCGATCCCACCGCCAGCGTGACCAATCGCGTTCTGCGAGAGCGTCCTGGCGAAACACTGATCGCCACACGGCGCAGCACCTCCAAGGCCGCGCCGGCGCTGAATGTGAAAAGCTGCTTCAGCTTCCTCGACTCTACGCTGACCATCCCCGCCATCATCGAGGCCGCCGTGGAGCACGACATGCCCTCCGTGGCACTCATGGACCCGAATCTGCACGCCGCAGTGCCGTTTTTTCAAGCCGCCACTGCCGCCGGGATCAAGCCCATCATCGGGGCGGAATTGGCATGCGATCAAGGGCCGATGCTCGCCTACGTCCAGAATCAAACCGGCTATGCCAACCTCTGCCACCTGCTCTCTGCTGATAAAATCACACCGATCATGCTCCGTGAGCACACCAGCGGACTCATCATCGCTCCAGCGGCTTCACAGCCTGAAATCCGTTACCGCAAAGCCGAGGACAAAGTGTTCTTCGACATCCTGCAAAGCATGAAAACCCTCACGCTCCTGCACGAGACGCATCCACAGAAGAGAAAGGGCGACTTCACCTTCCGGTCTGGCAGTACAGCAGAGGACATCGTCGAAAGCTGCGAGTTCGCCTTCGACTTCAAAACCCTGCGTTTCCCGCGCTACACGCCCGCAGATGGCTCCACACCTGCGTCCATGCTTTATCAGCTCGCTCATGCTGGACTGCGTAATCGCTACGGTGCCAAAGCCAAACAACACGAGCCACAGTTGCGTGAGGAACTCAGCATCATCGCCGAAGTCGGCTACGAGGAGTATTTCCTCACCGTCTGGCATTTGCTCCAAGAGTGCGCAGGGCAGGGGATCGGCTGGATCACCCGTGGCAGTGCTGCCGACTCGCTCGTCTGCTACGCCCTCGGCATCAGCAACGTCTGCCCCATTCGTTTTGAGCTCTACTTTAAGCGCTTCCTCAACCGTGACCGCATGGCGCTGCAAAAGCTGCCGGACATCGACATCGATTTCGCGCATGACCGCAAAGACGATGTCGTGCGCTTGCTGCTTGACCGTTATGGCCCCGAACACGCCGCCATCGTCGGCGGGTTCAATACCTTCCAGGCACGCTCCGCCTTTGGCGATGTCGCCAAGGTGCTTGGCGTCGCTGAAAACGAGATTCGTCGGCTTACCGAACACATGCCGTGGACCGATGCCCGCCACGCCGCCGATGCCGTGGCGATGTCCCGCGAGTGCGATCACAGCGCTTGGCAAGAGGAGCCGTTGCGCACCGCTCTGCTCATGGCGGGCATGCTGGATGGTTTCCCACGTTACGCCAAGATGCATCCCTGCGGCGTCGTGCTCTCCCGCGACCCCATCCGTAGTCTCACGCCCACCTTTATCAGCGGCAAAGGCTGGCCCACCACCCACTTCGACATGGACGCCGTCGAAGCCGTCGGCCTCATCAAGCTCGACATCCTCGCCCAAGGCGGCCTCGCTGTGCTGCGGGACACGCAGGCCACACTCAACACACAGGGGCGCACGTTAAACCTCCAAGCACTCGAAGTGGGTGCATGCGGCGATACCGAGCAACCTGCGCGTGCTAAACCTGTCGAGCCCTGGAGCGATCCCGGCGTCTGGAACATGATCGCCACCGGCAACGCACGCGGTGTCCACCACATCGAAAGCCCCGCCATGACCAGCCTCGCTTGCATGGCCGATGTGCGCGACATTGACCGCCTTGTTGCCATTGTCTCGGTGATTCGGCCTGGAGCCGCCAACGGCCTGAAAAAGGCCCAATTTGCCCGCCGTGCGCAGGGACTCGAACCGGTCTGCTACACGCATGAAAGCCTCGCTGGCGTGCTACGCACCACTTTTGGTGTCGTGGCCTATGAAGAGCACATCCTGCAAATCTGCGAAGCCTTCGGCGGTCTCGCACCAGGACGCGCTGATGTGCTTCGCCGTGCTTTGGTGAAGCAGGACATGAAGAAAGTCGAGGAAGTGCATCTTGAGTTCCTCGCCGCCGCTCGTGCCCGCCAGCATGACGAAACCACCATCGCCAAGGTCTGGGACCTCGTTGCCGGGTTCCAAGGCTACGCATTCTGCCGTGCCCACAGCACCGCTTATGCCGTCGAGGCGTATCAGGGAGCGTATGCCAAGCATTACCACCCTGCCGAGTTCATGGCCGGTGCGCTCAGCAACGGGAAAGGGTTCTACTCGGCGCTCGTCTATACGCTGGAGTGCCGTCGTCTCGGCATCGGCTTCCTCTCGCCCTGCGTGAACCACCCCAGCGATGCCTTCACCATCGAGACCTCCGACGCCCCCGCTGGCACTCCCACGCTACCTTTGGGCAAAGCCATCCGTGTCCCGCTGCGCTGCATCAAAGACCTCTCCGAGGCCACTCTGTGCCGCTGGAGGTCCGAACTCGCTCGGAGCCCGTTCAGCAGCGTGAGCGACTTCTGCGCCCGCGTGCGTCCCGAGGGACCTGAAGCCCTCAACCTCATTCGCGCCGGA
>JBIKIA010000503.1:0-3917 GCA_044361885.1 Prosthecobacter sp.
ATCGCCCACGGCATCAAAGGCATGGGTGAAGGCGATCACGGCTTCGCCCTCCGGTGGCAAACTCACCCGCGAAGTCCGGAGGCGGGCTCCATCGGCCTCCAAATGCACGGCGACATCCTGCCAGGGCCTTTTGCCATGATTTTGAATGCGCACACGCAGTCCGACGGGCTGCTTTTCTGCCACGACGAGCGCGGAGAGATCGGCGCTGGCAATGCTAAGGTTCTCGGTGAGATCGCTCGCGAGCCGGTAAAAGGTCACCTGCGGTTTAGGCTCCTGCTTGAGCAGTGTTTCTAAAGCGGGAAGCGCTGCGCCATCGGACACGCTTTGCCAATCACTGGCCTGGAAGTCGGACACGATGGCGAGTTCGCGAGCGCCATTCGTGGCTTTGGAAAGCGAGGCTGCCGCCGTTTGCAGCGCATCATTCACTTTCACCGGCCCGGACTGCGTCGGGACGTCGGCAAGTTGTTTCGGCAGCAGGTCGAGAGAGGTGGTGGATTGGTCGAGGAGTTTGTGTGAGTTGCCGCCAGCCAGGACGATCTGCACGTCGCTGCCCTTCGGCTGGACTTCGAGCATTCGGGACAGGTCCTGCCGTGCCCGATCTGCCGGTGAACCACCCGCAGCCGGAGCACGCATGGAGAAGGAATCATCCAGCAGCATCACCAGCGAGGTTTTCCCCAGCCCAAAGGCCCGCAGCGCCGTGAGCACCGGACGCGCTAGGCACAGCGCCAGCACGATGGGAATGGCGATGCGCACCGCCAGCAGCAGCCATTGCTCGATCTTCCACTTCCGCTTCCGCTGCCGGATCACTTCCTGAAGCAGGTGCATGGCCCCCCAGCGCACGGTCTGCACCTTGCGCTTGTTCAGCAGGTGAATCAGCAGCGGGATGAGAAAGGCAGCAGCGCCCGCGAGGAGGATGGCGTTGAGGAAGGTCATCGCATTCTCAGGGCCAGGTAGCTCCTCAATGCCGCTGCATGAGGTTCATCAGTCGGCAGGGGGAGGTAATCGACTTGGTGTTTGCGGAAGCCTTCTTTGAGCTGCTCCTGGAAGGCGCGTTGGACTTCGAGGTAGCGGAGGCGGACGGCGGCGGGGTCGAGGAGGAGGAAGTCGTCGTCTTTCTCCAGGTTTTCAAAGCGTGACCACTGGCCGAAGGGGAACTCGATCTCGTCGCGGTCCCAGAGCTGCATGGCGATGATCTCGTGCCCCTGTTTGCGCAGGACGCCGATGGCTTTCAGAATGGCGGCGGGATCATCAAAAAAGTCGCTGATGAGGATGACGAGCCCACGACGCTTCAGACGCTGGGCGAGTGATTCTAGAACCGGAGCGAGCGAGGTTTCTTTGCCCGGCTCGGTATTAATCATCGTCTCCAGAAGGTGGTGAAGATGGGTGATGCGGGTGCGGTTCGGGATGAACTCGCGAAGCTTCGTGTCGAAGGTGATGAGGCCGACAGCATCCTGCTGGCTCATGAGCAGGTAGGCCATGGCGGCGGCGAGCTTGCGGGCGTAGTCGAACTTCAGGACGCCCTTTGTGCCGCGATACGCCATGCTGCCGCTGGCATCGAGCACGATGGTGGCACGGAGGTTCGTTTCCTCGTCGTATTCGCGGATGTAAAAGCGGTCGGCACGGCCAAAGATCTTCCAGTCGAGCCGGCGGATATCATCCCCCTGCACATAAGGCCGGTGCTGGCGGAACTCGACGCTGAATCCCTTGTGCGGCGAGGTGTGATGCCCCGTCGTGAAGCCCTCGACCACGGTGCGAGCAAAGAGCTGCAGGCTGTGCAGACTCGTGATGTCTTCGGCTTCGAGGATGGATGAGATGGAGGCCATTCGGGCTTCTTTTACAGGATTAACAGGATGGCAGGATTACAGGATTCAGATGATTGGAAGGCTAAGACATGGATTGGGAAATCCTGTGTATCTTGTTAATCCTGTAACCAAATTCCGAATCACAGAACCCGCGCTTCCGCTTTCTTCACCTTCTTGATCAGCTCAGCGACGATCATGTCCACTGTGATGCCTTCGGCTTCAGCATGGAAGGTTGGCACCAATCGGTGGCGCAAGGCTGGGGCGGCGAGGGCTTCGATGTCGTCGGTGGTGACGTGGGTGCGGTTGTGCAAAAGCGCACGCACTTTGCCGGCGAGCACGAGCATCTGGCTGGCGCGTGGTCCGGCTCCCCAGCTCAGCATCTCCTTCACATAGGGCAGAGCGTTGGCTTCGTTCGGGCGGGTGGCACGGACGAGGTCGAGCACGAAGTCGGTCACATGATCCGGCACGGGCACTTTGCGAGCGAGTTGCTGCGCGCCTTGGAGTTCTTCGGCGGTGATGACGGCTTGAATTTCCTCCTGAACGCCACCCGTGGTGCGGGCGACGATCTCGCGCTCTTCAGCGCGGCTGGGGTAATCGACTTTGATCATGAAGAGAAAGCGGTCTTTTTGCGCTTCGGGCAATGGATAAGTACCTTCTTGCTCGATGGGGTTCTGCGTGGCGAGCACGAAGAAGGGCTTCGGCAACTCATAAGTAGTCTGGCCAACCGTGACGTGCTTTTCCTGCATCGCTTCGAGCAGTGCGGCTTGGGTCTTCGGCGGCGTGCGGTTGATTTCGTCGGCGAGGATGATCTGGGAAAAGATCGGCCCGTGCTGAAAGACGAGCTTTCTTCGTCCAGTCTCGGCGTCTTCCTGAATGATCTCCGTGCCCGTGATGTCGGCAGGCATGAGGTCAGGCGTGAACTGGATACGACGGAAGCCGAGGTGCATGGCGTCGGCGAGTGACTTCACGAGAAGTGTCTTCGCCAAGCCTGGAACACCTTCAAGAAGGCTGTGCCCGCCCGCCGCGATGGCGATGAAGACCTGCTCGATCACGGCATCCTGACCGACGATGCGCTTGCTCAGAGCAGCTTTGAGTTTGTTAAAACCGGTAACGAGGGCAGCAGCGGCGGCGGTGTCGGACATGGGAGGGGTTTGGGAGAAGCGGAAAGTGAAGGCGTGAACACGGCCAGATAAGCAGGGTTCTTTCCACTCTTCACGGGGTTCTTTAAACTGATTTACGATGAGAGCCGCCATCGTTGCAATCTCCTTGGTGTCATTCTTTGAAACCTTTGCTGCCAGTCGTTGTTGAACCGGCCTGTCGATCCCAACCTACGACGAGATCCCCCATATGAAAACCACCCAACAAATCCTCACAAGCCTCGGCATCCTCACGCTGAGCACCTGCATCGCTGTCGCTCAAGACGGCGCACCGAAAGGTGAAGGCGGCGGCAGCCGCATCGCCGAATTCCTCAAACGCGCTGACACCAACACCGACGGCAAGATCAGCCTGGAGGAGTTCAATGAATTCTCCAAGCGCGACTCGGGTGATCGCTTCTCCAAGATGGACGGCAATGCCGATGGCTTCGTGGATTCCACCGAGATGGGCCAGATCGGCGAACGTCTCCGCGAAGGCATGCGCCGCCCCGGTGGTGAGAGTGGCAGCAGTGGCTTCCGCCGTCCGCCAGGAGGCGCGCCCGAAGGCGACCGCCCAGCACCAAAATCCGAAGGCGACCGCCCGGCCCCGCGTCCTGAAGGTGATCGCCCCATGCCTCCCGAAGGTCAGCGCCCTGGCGGCCCTGGCGGCCAAGGGGTCAATCTTGATGAAATCTTCGGTCGCATGGACAAAAACGCCGACGGCAATGTGGACAAGGAAGAGTATGTCGAATTCTCCAAACAGGAGATCGAAACGCGCTTTGGCCGCATGGATGAAAACACCGACGGCAAAGTCTCCAAAGACGAAATGAAGGCTGGTATGGAGCGCATGCGTAACATGATGCGCGGCCCAGGTGGTCCTGGCGGTGGAACTCCTGGTGGCCCAGGCGGCATGCGTCGTCCCGGCGGTGAAGGTGGCTCAGGCGGTGGTGAGGGCGGATTCCGTCGCCCACCGACTGAAGGC
>JBIKIA010000504.1:0-3911 GCA_044361885.1 Prosthecobacter sp.
TCGTCAAACTCCGCGAAGAAATCGAGGACGCGAAGAAGAAGCTCGCCAGCAAACCCAGTGACAAGCTTGCCAGCCAGATCACCGAACTGGAAAAGAAGGCCGATGCCCTCCAGCGCGATATCCACACCAATCTCAACCCATGGCAGCGCGTGCAAATCTCCCGACACATCAACCGGCCCTTCATGCTGGATTACGTGAAGCATTGCTGCGACGAATTCATTGAGGTCCATGGTGACCGCCACGTGGGTGATGACCACGCCATGCCCGCTGGCTTTGCCATCTGGGGCGGAAAGAAGGTCGTCGTCATCGGTCATCAAAAGGGCCGCGACACCAAGGAAAACCTCCTCCGCAATTTCGGCAGCGCCCATCCCGAAGGTTACCGCAAGGCCCTGCGTGTGATGCGTCTCGCCGAGAAGTTCGGCCTGCCCATCGTCACATTGATCGACACCCCCGGTGCTTTCCCCGGCATCGGCGCTGAGGAACGCAACATTGCCGAAGCCATCGCATTCAATTTGCGTGAGATGATGCTGCTCCGCACGCCCGTCGTCGCTGTGGTCATCGGTGAAGGCGGCAGCGGTGGCGCACTCGGTATCGGCATTGCTGACCGCGTGCTCATGATGGAGAACGCCTACTATTCGGTCATCAGTCCTGAAGGCTGCGCCGCCATTCTTTGGAAACATCGCGAACATGCTCCAGAAGCCGCTTCGGCACTGAAACTTAGCGCCCAGGACCTCTCCCAGCTCGGCGTCATTGATGGGATCGTCCCCGAGCCACTCGGTGGCGCCCACAATGACCACGAAACTGCCGCGTCATCACTGAAAGACGCCGTAGTCGCAGCGATCACGCATCTGGAAAAGCTCCCCACTGCGCAGTTGCTCGAAGAGCGCTACCAAAAGTTCCGCGCGCTGGGCAAGCACACGGAGAGCTGACCTATCTCAGCGTGCGGGGAACGAAGACCCACTTCATCCCCGCAGCCTCCGCAGCATCAATGCCGGACTGCCCGTCCTCCAGAACGAGGCAGTCTTCAGGCGCGATTCCCATGCGTTCGGCAGCCAGCAGAAACATGTCCGGCGCTGGCTTGCCACGCGAGACGAGACGCGGAGTGATGATGATGTCATCGAAGAGGTGCAGAAGATCATTCGCCGAAAGGCAACCTCGCACGATGTGCTCCTCGCTGCCTGAGGCCACAGACATCGGCAGCTTCCCGTGCATGGAGCGGGCATAGTCGGCCACTGGGCGCACGGCAGCGACCTGGGGGATCATTTGGGCAAAGAGTTCGGCCTTGAAGTCCGCCACGGAATCAGGGTCAACTTGTGTGCCGTATTCGGCATTCAGCAGCTTCACCACATCCTGCTCACGCACTCCGGCCTTCGAGTAGAAGTAGTCCTCAGTGAAATCAAAGGGCGCGGCATGGTGATTCAGCGATGCCACCCAGGCGCGGTAATGCAACGGCATGGAGTCCACGAGGGTGCCGTCGCAGTCGAAAATCAGGGCGCGGAAAGGATGGTCTGGAATCTGGAGCATGTGAGCAGGCGGTTACAACATGAGGTAAAAATTGCAATTCTCATCCGGTGCGTATCTGGCTAGAACCAGCGCGCGCAGATGTCCGCGCTCCCACTCTCTCCCCATGAAAAATCTCCCGACTGCTTTTCAAAGGAACGCGCTCTGGACCGCCGTGACTGCTCTCTCGCTGACCGTGATTGGTGCGCTCGCCATCGGCTTCATTTACCTCGGCACTCAGATCCTCGGCTTTCTCCAACCGATCCTCGTCCCTTTCGCCGTGGCTGCCGTGCTAGCCTACCTACTGGAGCCTGGCGTGGCCTGGCTGGAACGACGTGGCTTGAAACGACAACCGTCCGTGCTGCTAGCCTTCGTTGTCTTCTCTCTCGCTTTAGCAGGACTCGGCTGGTGGATCGTGCCGAAGATCGCGGATCAAACAGCGAACCTCGCCAAGAAAGTCCCCGGCTACACGGTCAAGGCACGCACAGCCGTGCTCGATTTCGCGGCCAAGGTAGAGACCGACTACGGAATCACTCTCATACCTCACACATCCACGGACCCCGCACCTGCCATTACAGATCCAGTTCCGCCACTCACCACACCCAGCACAGTACCCCTGGATGCCGCCGAAAGCAGCTTCGACATCGACTTCAAAACGCTGCTCACAGGTGACTGGGTGCAAACCACCCTGCCGACCGTGCTGCGCAATGTGAGCAAATTCATCGGCTCCAGCGTCGGTGGTTTCCTCGGTGTGTTTGGCTTCATGTTGAGCTTCATCATTGTGCCGCTCTACCTCTATTACTTCCTGATCGAGAGCGCGAAGATCAAGCAGCAATGGTCGGACTACCTGCCCCTGCGAGCGAGTGCCTTTAAAGATGAACTCGTGGCCTGCCTGACGGAGATCAATAGCTACCTCGTCGCATTCTTCCGTGGTCAACTCTTCGTCAGCGTGATCAATGGCCTTGCCACCGGTGCCGGACTGATGATCATCGGCCTCGACTTCGGGCTGCTCATCGGTCTGGCGCTCTGCATCGCCGGCATCATCCCCTACCTCGGCATTGCTTTGTGCTGGATTCCTGCCGTGATCATCGGTGCCGTGCAGGGCGGCAGCGCCCTCATTCCTGGCGACCCCTGGTGGGCGTTGCCATTGGCGGTGACGGTCATCTTCATCATCGTCCAGCAGATCGATGGCCTCTTCATCACGCCTCGCATCGTGGGCGAGGCTGTGGGCCTGCATCCCATGACCGTGATCGCCAGCGTGCTCGTCTGGGCGCTGCTTCTCGGCGGCCTCCTCGGTGCGATCCTTGCCGTACCGATGACGGCGAGTGTGAAGGTGCTCTTCCAGCGCTACATCTGGCGCGCGAGACTCGCTCCGCAGACCGTGGGTGGAGCGAAGACCGTGGAACTCAAGCCTGCATCCGAAGGCGAAAAAAGCCCGCCCAAGCAATAGCCGGGCGGGTGTTTGGTCATGAAAAAACTGCCGGGCAAAGCATCACCAGCGGAGACGACCACCCGCTTTGAAACCGCGTGATTGATCCCCAAAATCAGCCCCGATGTTCAGGTCAAATAGTGGCATCACGCGGAAGTAACCGCCGACATCGAACACCTTCGAATTGTAATCGTCTGTGCTCGCTACCGAAACACCCGCCTGCACTTCCATCCAGTCCAAGACCTGATAACGCAGGCTTGGGCGGACATAGATGCCGCCATCGGTGTAACTCTTGTTGATGCCGTCCGCCTGGAAGTTGGCATACACGAGACCTACTTCGCCGACGAAATGCAGCTTTTGCGTGATCGGCATGAAGGCACCTCCACCGATGGTGATCGTGGAGAGATCGTAGTCGGCATTGGCGGCCCCTCTGGCGGTCTGCTCTCCACTGCCGCTGTTCCATGTGAAGGAACCTTTGAGAAAGAAGATCGTCGGCAGATCCATGACCAGCGCCACGCCAAGACCGTGACTACCATTCATCTCGCTGTCCTTCGGATCTGTGAAGCGATAGAAGGCTTCCACATACTTGTAATTCAGCATCGAGGGACTCGTGCCGCCCATGCTTTGCTGCACCGTACTGCCCCAGGCATTGGTCTGCGCGGGCTGCTGATAGCCATAATTGGCATAAGGATCCGCCATGGTTGGCCCTGCATAAGGAGAGCCAACCGTCGGAGCCGATAGCGTCGGCGACATCCCTGTGTAGGCAGTGTTGGAATATCCCATGCTCGGCGGTGGGGTCGGCGGCATGGGCGGAGCGGGCATTGTTGGTGCGCCAAGACCAGCGCCAGCAGCAGGATAACCCTGCCCAAAAACAGATGTAGCACAGGCGCTGATAGCCAGAGCAAAGAGCAGAGAAGTGGTTTTCATGAGATTTCTAGCAATACACTGATTATTTGGATAAGTTAAATAATTCCTTAATAGT
>JBIKIA010000505.1:0-3897 GCA_044361885.1 Prosthecobacter sp.
CAAGAACGCCGCACCGCGCTGATCTCCGCCGCCGTCACCGGGCAGATCGATGTGCGCTCCGCCGTGGCCGCCTCATGACCTGGAAGATTGCAAATTTCTCCCCGACGACCTAGTCTAGCCGACACATGAGAATTGATTCCATCCAGATCGACAACTTCCGGGGTATCGAGCACCTAGACCTAACGTTCGATCCGCGCTTCACCCTGCTGGTGGGGGACAACGGGTCCGGCAAGACGAGCATCCTCAGTGCTGTCTCCGTGGCCCTAGGCATCTGGCACGTCAGCGAGATCGTGCGGGGGGCAAAGCAGTGGCGCAACATCGTAGATCATGAAGTGCGGGAGGTTCTCAAGAGTTATGAGAACGGCGAGCGGGTCTTCGCAGCCGCCGGCCCGGTGCAAATCACAGCCAGCGGCAGGATATTGGACGGGAAATCTCAAACATGGACACGGCAGAAGCGCGCACGCAAATCCAAGACCGTTGACCTCCCCAACATGGGCGTGATCTATGACATCAGTGAGATCGTTGTTAAGCGCGATAAACAGGCCATGCCCCTGCCGCTGCTGGCCTATTACGGAGCCGGAAGAGCCTGGCTGCCTTCCAATGAGCGCGAGTTGGCCGATTTGTCCGGCGATCTAAAAAGCCGACCCGAGGATGGCTACTACGATTGCCTGAATGAGCGCATCCGCATCAAGGACGTGCTGAAGTGGTTCGTGCTCCAAGCGGCGAAACGGGATGAGAAAGGGCAGTTCAAGCCAGCTTTTGAAGCCGTGAGACTGGCCCTCAAACGTGGCATTCCAGGGGTCGATGAGATTTACTGGGACCATACCAAAGGGGAGGTGGTGGTGAGCATTGCAGGAAAGGCCCAGCCTTTCTCCAACTTGAGTGACGGTCAGAGGACGATGGCGTCCACTTTGGCTGACATGGCCATCCGTGCGGTGGCGCTCAACGCCCACCTGCTGGGGAATGGCAACGGTGGAGTGCACCCAGAGCGGGTGCTCGACGAAACCCCTGGCGTGGTGCTGATCGACGAGGTGGACGTGCATCTGCACCCCGAATGGCAGAGACATGTGGTGAAGGATCTGATGGCAACCTTTCCCAGAGTGCAGTTCATCTGCTCGTCGCACTCGGCGCAGGTGGTCGGAGAGGTGCCTGCCAAACAGGTGTGGATTCTCGGCGAATCGGCACCAAGGCACCCCTCTGTTTCCTTTGCCGACAGCAACTGGGTGCTGGAGCACTTCATGGGGAAAGAGGCTGACTCGCGGAATGCTGAGGTCAAGAGCATGCTGGAACAGGCTGAGGACGACATGAGTGAGGGAGACTTGGAGGACGCTAAAGCCAGTTTGGAGACAGCCCGTGAGACCATGGGCGGGGAGGACGGAGAACTGACACGGCTGGAAAGCAGCCTCGCAACCCTCAACGCTCTGGCTCGTGCGGACGATTAAAAAAAGAGCCGTCCCCGCCAGCCTCGTCACCTGGCAGCAGCAACGCATCGCCGCGCATGGGGCTGATGGTTTTGAGTTCACTTATGAAGCGATGCGCCGTGACGATGTTGTCGTGAGGGACGTGGAAAACGGTCTCCATGGTGAACAAGGAGCGATATGTGCCTACACAGGGCGGCGCATCCAACTCCGTCCAGGACCGCCACGCGAAATCGGATTTCATCTGGAGCATCTCACACCGCAAGATCACTGCGGAGAAGGAGAAGACACCGACTACAACAACTTGGTGGCGTGCTGGCCGGAACCAAACTCCAAGGAAAGCGCGCCCTATGGAGCGGTCTTGAAAGGCAACTGGCCATCACCTGCCAATGCGCATTTGTTTGTCTCGCCACTGCGGGCGGATTGTACTTCAAGATTTTCGTTTGATCGGCGAGGTAAAATCACCGCCACACAGACCGGGGATGTGGCGGCTGATGAAACAATCAGAAGACTTGGGCTTGGACTCAAAGAGCTAACCGCGCTGCGCAAGGCTGCGATCCAAGGTGCCCTGAACCCTGCTGGCCGCCTGCTCTCGTTGCCCGAGGCTGAAAAACTCCAGCGTGCCATGGATCGGGAAGAACAGGAGCTGAATCAGGGACGGTGTGTCACACTCCGGCCTTTCTGCTTCGCGATCCGGCCCCAGGTCGAAAAGGAGATCAGGAAACTCAAGGCCATCAAGAGGCCTTAACAAGCTCCCATCCACCTGCTCATGTCACTCCACAAAGAACTCAGCTTCGAGACCGAGATCTGCGAGCACCTCTCCGCGAACGGCTGGCTCCATGCGAAGGGTGATGCCGCCACCTATGACCGGGCACGGGCGCTGTTTCCCGCCGATGTGCTGGCCTGGGTGCAGGCGACGCAGCCGAAGGCGTGGGAGATTCTATCCAAGAACCACGGCGCGAAGGCGGAGGAGACGCTGATGTCTCGGCTGCGCGACCAGATCGACCAACGCGGGACGCTGGACGTGCTGCGGCATGGGATCGAGCTGCTGGGGCTGAAGCAGCCGCTGAAGCTGGCGGAATTCAAACCGGCACTGGCGATCAATGCGGACATTCTTTCCCGCTATGCAGCGAACCGCCTGCGCGTGGTCCAGCAGGTGAAATACTCGGTGCATAACGAGAACTGTCTGGACCTCGTGCTCTTCCTGAATGGTGTGCCGGTGGCAACGGTGGAGCTGAAGACGGACTTCACGCAGAGCATCGGCGATGCCATCGACCAATACCGCTTTGACCGGAACCCGAGGCCGAAGGGGCAGACACCTGAGCCTTTGCTGAGTTTCCCGAACGGGGCGCTGGTCCACTTCGCCGTGAGCAACAGCGAGGTCTCCATGGTGACGAAGCTCGATGGACCGGCGACGAAGTTCCTGCCCTTCAATCTGGGGAACGATGGCGCGGCGGGGAACCCTTTGAACCCGAACGGGCATCGCACGGCCTACCTGTGGGAGCGTGTCTGGGCGAGTGAGAGCTGGCTGGAGATCCTGGGGCGCTACCTGATCGCCAAGCGGGACAAGAAGAAGGTGATCGAGCAGATCATCTTCCCGCGCTTTCACCAACTGGATGTGACGCGGAAGCTGCAAGTGGCGGTACTGCATGATGGCGCAGGCGGGAAGTATCTGATCATGCACAGCGCGGGCAGCGGGAAGACGAACAGCATCGCCTGGGCGGCGCATTTCCTGGCGGAGCTGCATGATACGAACCATCAGAAGATGTTCGACACGGTGCTGGTGGTGTCTGACCGCAACGTGATCGACACGCAGCTCCAGGAGGCGATCTTTGACTTTGAACGCACGAGCGGCGTGGTGGCGACGATCACGAACAAGGATGGCAGCAAGAGCAGCAAGCTGGCGGAGGCGCTGGATGGCTCGAAGAAGATCGTGGTCTGCACGATCCAGACCTTTCCCAAGGCTCTGGAGAAGGTGAGAGAACTCGCTGCAACAGAAGGCAAACGTTACTGCGTGATCGCCGATGAGGCGCACAGCTCGCAGACCGGCGAGGCGGCGTCGAAGCTCAAACAGGTGCTGTCACCCGAAGAACTGGCCGAGCTGGCCGACGGCGGCGAAGTGAGCACGGAGGACATCCTGGCTGCACAGATGGCGGCCCGCGCTGGCGAGAGTGGCATCACCTTCGTGGCCTTCACGGCGACACCGAAGACGAAGACGCTGGAGCTTTTTGGCACGAAGGACGCGGACGGTTTGCCGAAGCCCTTCCATGTGTATTCGATGCGGCAGGCGATTGAAGAGGGCTTCATCCTCGACGTGCTGAAGAACTACACGAGCTACAAGCTGGCCTTTAAACTCGCCCACGAGGGCAAGGAGATGGAGGAGAAGGAAGTGGAGCGCAGCGCTGCGATGAAGGGCATCATGGGCTGGGTGCGGCTGCACCCCTACAACATCTCTCAAAAGGTGGATGTGGTGGTGGAG
>JBIKIA010000506.1:0-3895 GCA_044361885.1 Prosthecobacter sp.
CTGACAGAGTTCCTTTGGTTTGCCGGTCTTCCACGCGATGACCATCGGATAGGCCTTCGTGTTCGTGCCTTTGGTGAGGCGTTGATAATACTCCATGTCCACCTGGCCGGGAGTCTTCGTGAAGGAGGTGTGGTAGGCGAACCAAGTGGTGGCGATGTCATCGACGAGGCCGCGCTGAATCCAATTCGGCAGATCGAGGCCCCAGCGCTGGTTGTCCGCTTCCTTCGCGAAGGTGCCGAGGGAGATCTTGTAGCGCTCTTTGCGGCCTTGTTTGGCGGCGGTTTCATCCAGGAGGGCACGCACCTCCATCATGAAGTCCGTCATGATGGCTGCGCGAGTGGCATGGATGCGCGGATCATCATCCTCAACTGATTTGGCATCGGCGTGGTGCATGGCTTTGAACCGCGCGCAAAACGCATCCTCCCACAGCATGAGCGGCATTCCGCGGTTGAAGACAAAGCCGACGCCCTCGGGCTGCAGCTCCAGCGTTTCGCGAAAAATCTCGATCAACTGCTTCCGCACTTCCGGCACGGCATAGCTCATGTAAAACGTCGGCGTACCGTCGCGGTCGATGCAGCGCCACTCAGGGTGCTCGTAGAAGAACTTGCTGTTGAAGGTCTCCTCATACGGCATCGATCCGACCCAGCCCGCAGGCCGCAGCATCACATGAAACTCCGCGCCCTGAGCCTTCGCGGCATCGCGGGCGACTTTGAGCGGGTTGATGCCTTTCTTGAACAGCGTCTCCAATGACCGCGTGTAAACGCCATAGGCTCCAGTGGGGAAGTCGATGGTCCCTTCGCCGGGATAAGTGCCGACCTTGCTCGGATAGCACACGAGATCGCTGCCCGTGACCTGAAACCACCACTTGCCGATGTCCGTGCCTTCATAGCCGCGAAATTCCTCCGCCAGTTCCTCCGCCGTCGTCGGTTTGAAGGGCCAGATCCAGCTATGACCATCAAAGGTGGCGATGGATGTGCGATGCTTTGACTTCGCCTGGCTCGCCTTCACCTCCGCGTCGGTTATGGGCACCACTTTCACATAGCAAACCGTCGCCGGCAGTCCCGGCATCGGCGCGATCTCAATCGACTGCCCTTTCAAATCCGCGATGGTGAGGAAGCACTCTTGAATGACCGCACGGCGATTCTCCAGCAGCGCCAGATTGTTCGCCATGCGCTTGAAGACCGGTTCATCGCTCAGCTTCGCCTTGATCCCATTGCCGCCGATGTTAAAGCCGCCCGAGGTCGTTGCCAAACCCACATACACGCCATGCCAGCCACGCTGTGCGAGTGGGAATTTCACGACGGGTGGATTCGTGGCGCTGTAGATCGAAAGCGCGGTGCCTTTCGTCTCCGCCGTCTCAAACGGAATCATCTTCCACTTCCCCTTCTGCCGCTTGCCCGTGATCAGCGCTGAAGCGGGCTCCGTCTGGGACAAGTCAGTGATGACGACCGCTTTTGAAGCCAGCGAAAGGACGCGTGAGTCATTTTGAAGAAACTCTTCCGCGAAAAGAAAGCCGCAGGGCAGAAGTAGGCAGGCGGCAAGTGTGGTGCGTGTCATGTCACAGGAACGGTAGCATGCATTCATTTGCATCACGCATTGAAGGCGAGAAGCGTGCGGGTGAGTTCTAGCAATGCTCGCTGCAGCCCGGGTCTTCACGATTCACCAGCGATCTTCACGCCGCTCATCGGATGGCTTGTCACCGCGTCCCAGGCGATCTTTTGCAGCAGCTTGTTGAGTTCTTCCGCCTGCGACCTGTCCTTGAGTTTAGCGGGCACGGGCAGGCCAATAGGCGTGCGCTGGTAGATGGCGGCGAAGTGGCAGTAGCTCACGAGGATGGCCATGAGGTCGGAGCGATGGCCGTGATCGTCGCGGAACATCTCGCTCTGCTTGGTCAGGCCGGGCGCTTTGCCTTCGGCGATGTGTTCACGCAGCGCATAGACCGCAGCACTCACGGGCAGAATGCAGACGCATTCTTTGCCGATGGAGGCATTCAAGGCGGCCACTTGCGTCTCCAGTTGTTTGAGCCAGCCGTTGTGATGCACATCGCGCATCTGGCGGAATTCATCGGCCGTGACGGTATCGCGCATGGCGTTGGTGAAAGTGCCAAGACTGCCATCTTTCGGCACCCAGGAGGCCTGAACGAGCACACGCAGCTTCGGATTCTTCTCCAGGCCGAGTTTGGTGAAGTTTTCGATGCCTTTATCTGGCATGATCAAGTGTGGCGAGAGTGTGAGCACATCCACGATGCCCTCCTTGAGCGCTTTCTTCGCCTGGTTCTGCTCATCCGGCAGATCCCAATGCTGCAAAACGCGCGAGCCGCCGATCATCTGCTGCCCAGCCTTCAAATGTGACACACCCGCCGCGTTCGCGATCTGCGGCAGCCAGTCGGCGGTGTAAATCATGTAGCTGTGCGCACAGACAAAGACCTTCGTGCCTTCCGCGCCAGGAGCGAAGGAAGCGGGCTTTGAGCTGCTCTTGCTGCCGCCCGTCTTCGCCATGAACTTGTCTCGCGCCTCCGGGTGCTTCTCCACATAAGCCAGCGCCTCGTTGACGGACAAAGCACCATCTTTGTCCGCGTCCGCATCCGGGAACATCTTCAGCGCCTGCACCAGCCGCGCTTCGATGCCAGACTTCTTGTTGGCGACCTGAGCGAGCAATGAAATCGCCCCAGCGGAGAGCGCGGCGAGGGAGAGGTAGAGGGAAATTCGTTTCATGATTCGAGTCCCCTAAACTCAGACTCATCGCTGCTCTTTCATGCTCATTCAGTGAGCAGTCGTGTAGCTCAAGTCATCCAGGAAGATCTTCACCATCTGTCCGCCAGCCTGCGAGGTGAAGAGCCCGAAGCGGTCAAGCGTCGCGCCCTGCTTCTTCTGGCCCGGCTTCAATGCGAGTGTGGCGGATTCGGTGCCGAGCGTGACGCGCATCTCGCCGTTGCCGCCGCTCGCGGTGGGATCATAGACCAGCGACCAGTCGAATAGTTTACTCGGCGTGAGCACGGGGCCGGAATCAACCTTACCTTTTGTGCCAGTCGCGGTGGCAAACTGCGGGATGAAGTAGTGGCCAATGCGCGTCGGTCCGCCAACGTGGATGCCGATGAAGTCGCCGGCTTCATCCGGCGATTTGTCCTTCGTAGCGCTGCTGAACCAGCCGATGTGCATGTCCGAATCGGGACCAGCGGTGACGAGCTTCACTTTACCTCGAGCTTCAAGGCGCTGCTCAAGATTCAACGGGCCGATTCGATCCGCGTAGTAGCCATAGTCACCGCTACGCCACAAGCCGCCGCCGACTTCGCCCGCCGACTTGCCACCCGCGTGATTGGTCTTCGCGCTGAATCCGAAATCATGTGCGCCGACGACTTCGCGATCCTCATAAGTCGTGCGATTGCCCACCGCGACCCATCCGGGATCTTTGATGAAGTCCTCACTGCGGCCATCAATCACCACATCATCGAAGAACATCGTCGCCACGCCGCCGGACTTCATCATGTTCAGCACGCCGAAGCGATCAAAGGTCGCGCCTTCTTTGCGAAAGCCGGGCGTGAGGTCGATGGTAAAAGTTTTAGTGTTTGGGAAGCGCGCCTGCGCCTCCTTCTCGGAGTTTTCAGGCAGCTTGCCGTAATCCTGAGTCGTGTGCGTGTCGCTGCGCATCGTGAAGGTGAATTGCCCGTTGCCGCCAGCGCCCTGCGGGTCATACGAGAGTGTCCAGTGGTAGCGTGTGCCGTCGTTTCTGATCGGCGTGGGCCGAAACTTGCCCGGCAGATACGGCGTGATGAAGGTGCCGCAGGATTTGTTCGTGTTGGTGATGAGCCGTGTTGCCAGCCGGCCGCCCTTGCCTTCAAAGTCAAAGTCGAGCCCCAGCGATCCGATCGGCCTGCCACTGCCTCCTGGCTGGTTCG
>JBIKIA010000507.1:0-3893 GCA_044361885.1 Prosthecobacter sp.
GGAATCTGGTCTGCACAGGATATGCAGTCCTTCCCGTCGAAAAATGGTTTTGTCACATTCAGTCTTGGTTCAACTGGAGCACTGAGTGGCAAGCTGAGCATTGATGGTCAGACAAGCCGATTCACCGGCAATTTTACCACTAGCAGGATAGCGTCCATCACGATTGTGCGAGCGGGTAAATCACCCGCACAAGCTTCGCTTCATCTGACTCCAGCACTGCCAGGGGAAGTATCCGGCAACATTAGCAACATCACGGTTTCGGGCTTTGCTTCGGGCGCTGCTCTGTCCTTCCGGGCACTCCGAGCAGCCTATACAATCGGAACGGCTTCGCACGCGCTTGGTAACCGCGCCTACACGCTGGCGATTCCCGCGCCAGGCGGGACTGCGCTGGGGCATGGATTTGCAAGGGTCGCGGTTCAAAAAAATGGATTCGCAACCGCCGCTGGCAGGTTGGCTACGGGAGATCCAATTTCGGCTTCCGCAGGCTTTGTGGACTCTGGCGATGGAAACTTTGTGATGCCGTTTTATTCCACTGCAAATGGCATCTTCACCGGCGAAATCGTGATACCCAAAATACCAAAGATAAACTCTGCGGAACTACTTGGGTCTTTTGAATGGTGGCGCCCTGCAAATGCCACTGCATCTTTATTCACTGAAGGTTTTCTTGGTCGAACCAATGTAGTCGGGACGCGATACTCCCTCATCACTGGGAATTCACTTCTTAGCGGCAATAGGACAGCAGCAGGCTTTACTTTAAACATCGATCCGCAGGGGGCAATCCTTCCAGTGGCAATCGCGCAAAAAGGAACCTGGCCTTCAAGCAACAAGCCTGCATTTGTTCAACCTATCAGTTCCGGTCTTCAAATGACCTTCACCTCTGTAAATGGAAGCGTGCTTGGTGTCTTCAATCGCACAATCAATGGAGCGCAATTTCCAACACAGTTCCAAGGTGTGATGTTTGGAAAGGCTGTATCGACTGGCAATGGCCAGCCTATGCTTCGAGGCGCGGGATATTTCATCAGTGACAACCAAAGCGTCCCTGTGGAGATTACCCTCCCGTAAGGCCGGGTGGCGATGGGGCAGCTGCGGCACACAAGTATCGGTGGGATTTTGAAATTCTTTTGATATTGGCATCGCGCAGTCCAGCTTGCTGGGCGAAATCCGGCCAGTTGCGAACCGTATAGCTCGCTTTTACAAAAAACTCTTCGGCTTCGTCGAGTTACGCGCGTTTAGCGAAGGACCGTAAATCCTGATTGGTCGGGGGTCGGAATTGCAGATCCGTTGAGGAAGGCCACATGGATGCTTTGTCGACTTGGGCCGGGCTTTGGAGTGATGTAGTAGGCATGCCCGCAGGGTATGTTCAGAAAGATGTGACCGTTGTGACTGCTCGTGGAATTACAGGCAAACACAAACGCGGCGACATGTCTTCGTTGCTGCATTGACCATGAAACCCTTCCTCACACTCATCACCACCCTTCTGCTCGCGCCGCTGGCCGCGCTGCACGCCGCCGAACCTCCAGCGACCTTCTGCAATCCGCTGCCGATTCCCAATTACCCCATCGGCTTTTTCGCCCGCAATGTGACCAATGGCGAACCTGATGCACGCGACGGCTGGTTGCTCGGGCATCGCGAGCAGTTCCGTGAGCTGGCCGATCCTGTGGTGCTCTGGCACGATGGGAAATGGTATCTCTACCCGTCCGGTGACATGGCGTGGGTCAGCGCGGATCAAGGCGTGACCTGGCAGCATCATCCGCTCAATGTGCGCGAGATCGGCTACCCGCCTACCATCGTGCGCCATCGCGACCGGTTTCTGCTCGGAAACAATTCCGCCACGCTCTACGCCTCCGCATCGCCTCTGGGGCCGTTCGAGAAGATCGGCGACTTGCAGCTCAAGCCCAGTGGCGAAGTGCCGCCGGTGATGGGCAAGATGCTCTTCTCCGATGATGACGGGCGGCTTTACCTCTACTTTGGCGTTTCGGAAAAGGCTGGCATCTGGGGCGTGGAACTCGACGCCGCCGACCCGACAAAGCCACTCACTGCACCCGTGCGTTTCATTGACTTCAATCCCAAAGAACGCCCCTGGGAGGCTCATGGCGAATGGAACCAAAACCCGAACAAAGGCTGGCTGGAGACCGCGTGGATGCTAAAGCGCAATGGTCGATATTACCTGACTTACGGCGCCGCTGGCACGCAATACCGCACTTACGCGATGGGTTGCTTTGTCGGCTCATCACCGCTAGGACCCTTCACGCCTCAGAAGCACAATCCAATTCTGCGCACCCCCGAGGGGCTCCTCACCGGCACGGCCTCCGGCAGCATCGTGGCCGGGCCCGAGAATCAACTTTGGGCCTTCTACACGATCCGTGCAGGTGTGGTTCACAGCTTCGAGCGCCGCATCGGCATGGATCGCGCGGAGATTGACACCAAAGGCGAACTCGTCGTCAACGGCGCGACTTCGCTCCCGCAGTGGTTGCCAGGAAAAATGCCGCCGGACGCGAAATCCGCCGATACCGGCTGGCTCCCGATCAACGGCGTCGTGCACACGCTCGGCTCCACCTCTGCCCCGAACTTGCCAGGCCGCCTCGCCGTGGACAACGAGATGCGCACCTGGTGGCAGCCTGCCGAGGGCGACGCGCAGCCGACACTCACCAGCACCTTCGGCGCATCTGCCGCCATCCACGCCGTGCGCCTCATCTGGCGAGACATCGGCCTCGATACGAAGCACGACGTGATACCCGGCCCCTTCCGCTACCGCGTGGAACTTGAAACCGCCAAGGACCAGTGGACCACCATTCTCGACCGCAGCGAGAGCACCGAAGACCTGCTCATCGACTACCGCGAATGCAAGCCAGCCACCGGCACGCGGGCCCGATTGGTCATCCTTAGTTCCCCAAAAGGCATCAACCCCGGCGTCGCCGAGTTCACCGTCTTTGGCAAAACCGTCGTCACCAAATAACCCGCACATGCAACACACCCTGAAACTTCTCACCGCCATCCTGCTCGCATCGCTGGCCGCGCTGCATGCGGCCGATGCGCCGAAGCAGAAACCCAACCTCGTCATTATCTTCACCGACGACATGGGCTATGCCGACATCGGCGCATACGGCTGCAAAGACATCCCCACACCCCATCTCGACCGGCTCGCCGCCGAGGGCACCCGGTTCACCAGCGCCTACACTGTCGCGCCCATTTGCGTGCCCTCGCGCATGGGGCTGATGAGCGGGAAATTCCCGGCCCGCTTTGGCGTCTTCAACAACGTCTATTTGCCTGAGGAAAACCAGCTCTGGATGCAGCAGACCACGCTGGCCGACGTGCTCAAAAAACAAGGCTATCGCACCGCCAACGTCGGCAAATGGCACCTCAGCGGCAACAGCAGCGGGCACAGCGGGAATGACCTCGGCGGCTTCCAGTTCAAACCGCCTCACGAGCGCGGCTTCGACGAGTTCGTCGGCATCACCGGCGGCATGAACACCTTTTGGAAAGGCACCGAACTGGCACGGCTGAACGACGGGAAGTATGAGCGTTTCAAGTCGCCCGACTATCTCACCGACTTCTTCGGCACCGAAGCCTGCGAGTTCATCCAGCGGCAGAAAGACGGCCCCTTCTTCCTCTACCTCGCCTTCAACGCGCCGCACGCGCCGCTACATAGCCTCGACGAAGACCAGGCCGCCATCGCAGCCGCCCACATCAGTCCCGATCGTCGCAAATACGCCGCCATGGTCCGCGCCATTGACCGCAACGTCGGCCGCGTGATGGACAAGCTGCGCGAACTCGGCCTCGCGGACAACACCCTCACCGTCTTCGCCAATGACAACGGCGGCGGTGGCAACAACGCCAGCATGCACACGCGCAATACCGCCATCAACCGTCCGTATCGAGGCCACAAGTTCGAC
>JBIKIA010000269.1:0-6687 GCA_044361885.1 Prosthecobacter sp.
CTCGGGTTCACACTGCCCACGGCACGCATTTGTGGTGATGCCGCGCAGCGCCTCGCGAGCCGCGCATTTGCCTCCGCCATGTCGCGATGCAGCAGTGCTTCAAAAGATCCCGCCCATGCTTCTGCGATGCCGCGCTTGCTCAGAAAGACATCGTCGATCTCTGGAAGCACTCGCACCGGATGCGATCCAAGATGTATGTTACAGTCGATCAACCCCGCCGCAGTCTCCGCAGCGATGAGAGGTGCTGCGGCCAGCGCCGCCGTTTGTGTCATGAAGAGTCGCCGGTTCATGCCTGCATGCCTTTCGCTTTGAGGATGGGCAGCATCAGGCTGCGCAGGTTGTCACAAAAGATCCTCTGTTTGTCAGCATCACTGATCTGCGCGCCGTGGACTTTCGCGAGCTGGCTGGCAAAGCTCCGCCCACCACTGTCGCTGCCGTAGATCACGCGATCTGCGCCCAGTTCGCGCACCGCCATCTCGGTGATGCCCCAGGTCGGGTCACTGCCGGCGAGATCGGCGAAGAGGTTCTTTTGATCGCGGATCGCGCGGATGCCCAGCTCCCAGGTTCCGCCCGTGTGCCCACAGATGATCGGCACCTTCGGGAAACGTTTCGCCAGGGCCACGATGTCATCCGGGGTGGATTCACCCACGTAGTTGCCATTCGTTTTGAACCAAGTGTGCTGGAAGATGACCGCCTTCAGTTCCGCCGCACGCGCGATGATCGGGTCGATCACCGGATCATTGCAGTGCTGGGCTACCCAGAGCTTCACGCCCACCATCGGACCATTCGCCACGCAGCGCTCCAGCTCGCTCAGGCTGCGCTCCACATGCTTCGCGCTTAGATAGACGAAGCCAAAAGCGCGGTCTTTGTGCTTCTCCAGAGCGCTCAGCACATCGTCGTTTTGCTTCACCAGATCGTCGGGGCTCGGGTCCTGCGCCCACTTCATGCCCATGTACACGCACAGCCGCTCAATCCCCATGCGGTCGGCATACCGGATCAGGCTTCCCAGCCGCTCCTCCGGCGTGAGCCCAGCCACTCCGCTCAGATGACAATGTAGATCCCAGATGCGCATGGAAGCTTAACGGAGGAAGACTGAGATCTCCGTCACCTCCACTTTCGCCACACGCAGTTTTTTATTGGTGCTGGGGATCTGCTTTTCCCCGCTCAGGCTCTGATCGATCTCGCCCGTCGGGCTGAAGCGCACGGAAACCTTAGCCTCCAGCTTCCCACCCTTGAAGTTTGCATAGCCGCCGTAATCCCAGTCAAAACCGGAGAGCTCGTAGGGCTTGCCGTTTACCTTCTCGACTTCAGCGATGTTCATCCCGAGCTTCAGCCCGTTCGCGAATATCCAGCCTTTGCCGATGATGCGCACGTCGATGATCTCCTTCTCCTGGCTTTCTTCATCGAACAAGATCTCCAGCTCACGATCCGTGCCAGCAAATAGCCGCGCGCCATCCAGCTCTGTCCCCTCCGGCCCTGGCAGTTTCACGGGCTTTACCTTCCCACTGCCAAACAGCGTCTTCAGACCAAACAGGGTCATTCCTTTCTCAATTGGCCCAACCCGTTCACCGACAACGATGGTGGAATCATCCAAAGGAATCTCCGCAGCGGAGAGCGGCAGACAGCAGGCGAGGCAAAGCAGGAGTAAGGAGCGCATGTCCGCATTTCAGCAGAGCAGCACTTTTCGTCAAGCGCATGGCTGCACGGCGCTCATCAAGCCTGCGCGCATCGCCTCTAGCGGAGCCGGGCGGTCAAACCAATGCTCGAAGGAGATAGCGCCCTGATGAAGTAGCAGGCACATGCCGTCGGCGTATTTGGCTCCGGCGGCTTCGGCTTGCTGGATGAGATCGGTCGGGCCGCTGGCGCGATAGACCATGTCATAGACGAGGTGGCGCTTTTCTAAAGAACCCGCAGGCAGCAATGGCAGGTCCTCTGCCTTCATGCCGACGGAGGTGGCGTTCACGATGAGGTCGATGCCTGGCAGTCGTCGAGCGAGGTTCCCGTGCTCCAGCGTGCAGGTTTTCAACTCAATCGTCTCCTTGGTGAGAGATCTCAGCTCAGCCAGCAGTGGCTCTAGCTTTGACTCCGTGCGGTTCGCCAGCGTGAGGCTGCGGCATCCAGTGAGCACGCTCTGCACCGCCACCGCTCTCCCCGCTCCGCCACCGGCACCGAGGATGAGCATACGCAGATCCTTCACCTCCATACCAAAGGCCTCCTTTACGCTGCGCAGAAAGCCGGGTCCGTCGGTGTTGTATCCAAAGAGGCGCCCATCGCGGATCGCGAGCGTGTTCACCGCGCCGAGCTGGCGGGCCAGGGGATCGACGACATCCACGGCATCAAGTGCTTCGAACTTATGCGGGATTGTTATGTTTACGCCGATGAAGCCCTGCTTCACGAAGAGCTCGAAAGCCTCCTTCACCTGACCCACGGGCACCTGTACGCGCACATACTGAGCGTCAATGCCACAGGCTTGCAGCGCCGGATTGTGCATCTGCGGGGATTTGGAGTGCGAGATCGGATCGCCGATGACTGCCAGCCGTGCGAGCGGAGTCAGGGCAGGGAAGTCGTGCAGTTGGTCGAAGGTGAAAAACGGGGAGGTCACGGCTCAGACATGGCATGTCGTCACGAGATGGGAAAGAGCGCAGTTCGAGTTTGATGTATCCCGTCTCCGAGCTTGCCCTCCGAAGCCCGGAGAGCGAAGGAAGGTGTCCCGTTTCCCTCATGGCTCGCGAATACACGCTGCATTCACCCTCCCATTCTGGCCCGCGCATTGACTACAAGGCCGAACTCAATGAGCAGCAGCACGCCGCCGTCACCGCGCCACCGGGCCAGACGCTCGTCATTGCGGGTGCGGGCTCTGGGAAGACACGCACGCTGACTTACCGCGTGGCCTGGCTTCTGGACAATGGAGTCCTGCCCGAGCAGATCCTCCTGCTCACCTTCACGAACAAGGCCGCCCGTGAGATGCTGGAGCGGGTGACCACCCTCGTCCCCGTGGATACGAGGCGCCTCTGGAGCGGCACCTTTCATAGCATTGGGAATAAATTCCTCCGCTGGAATTCCGAGAGACTCGGCTACCGAAAAGGCTTCTCCATCATGGACCGCGAGGATCAAAAAGACCTCCTCGAAACCGTCGTCACCGGCAGCGGCATCGACACTGAAGGTATCCGCTTTCCGAAGGCCGAAGTGCTGGGCGACATCTTCTCGATGGCCGACAACACCTGCGAGCCCATTGAGGAAATCGTCGCCACCCGTTATCCTTACTTCCTGCAAATCCTGGAGGACATCATCACGCTGCGGAAGCTCTACCAGAAGAAAAAGGTCGAGACGAACTGCATGGACTTCGACGACCTGCTCACCCAGTGCGTGCGCCTGCTGAAAGAGAATGAGGACCTGCGCGAGCGCTACCAGCAGCAGTTCGAGTTTGTCCTCGTGGATGAGTATCAGGACACCAACCGCCTTCAGTGCGAATTCATCGAGATGATTACCGGCAAGGACGGCAACCTCATGGTCGTGGGCGATGACGCGCAGAGCATCTACTCCTGGCGTGGAGCGGACGTGACGAACATCCTGAACTTCCACGAGCAGTGGCCCAGAGCCCGCGTCTTCAAAATCGAGGTGAACTACCGTAGCGTGCCCGAGGTGCTGGAACTCGCGAACGCCAGCATCGCCAACAACCGCGCGCAGATCCGCAAGAACCTCCAGCCCGCCAGGGAAGGGAAGGGGACTCTCCCCGCGCTCGTCCCGCTGGACAGCGGCAGCGCGCAGGCATCGTTCGTATGCCAGCGCATTTTAGAACAGCAGGACGAGGGCCTGGAGCTCAACGAGATCGCCATCATCTACCGCGCCCACTTTCACAGCATGGAGCTGCAAATGGAACTCACCAGCCGCGGCATCCCCTTCAAGATCACCAGCGGACTCCGCTTCTTCGAGCAGGCGCATGTGAAGGACGTCGCCTGCTTCATCAAGTTCGCCATCAACCGACGGGATGAAGTCAGCTTCATGCGCATGGTGAAGCTCATCCCCGGCATCGGTGGCGCCAGCGCGAGCAAAGTATGGAACGCCTGGCTGCAAACCGAAGCCTCCAGCGCCGAAGTCATGCCCGGCAAATTTAGCGACCTCCTCATCCCCATGACCGTGCCGAAGAAAGCGCGGGAGACCTGGGATCAGTTTGCCTACACGCTGGATGAACTCATCGTCGATGGCAAACCTGCCACGCCACCCGAGATGATCCGCAGCATCTACGACGGCGTCTATGAAGAGTACATGCGCGCCAAATTCAAGAACGCCGAGCAGCGACAGCAGGACCTCGAACAGCTCAGCAACTACTCCAGCCGCTTCGCCGATCCGCTGGAGTTCCTCAGCAATCTCAGCCTGCTCAGCGGAGTCGATACCGACAACAAACCCCACCAGCAGGAAGAGCGCGACGCCGTCACCCTCACCACCGCGCATCAGGCCAAAGGCCTCGAATGGCATACCGTCTTCGCCATCTGGATGGCAGACGGCATGTTCCCGCACGCACGAGCCGTCGAGGAAAGCGACCTCGGCATCGAGGAAGAACGTCGCCTTTTCTATGTCACCGTCACTCGCGCGAAGGATGAGCTGTATCTCACCTATCCCCTCATCAATCATCAGGCGAGAGATGGAGACATCCTCATGAAGCCCAGCCGTTTTATCACAGAACTCTCTGCCGACCTCATGGAGAAGTGGAACGTCCGCAGCGGCTGGTAAAAAAGGCCTCCGCAGCATTCCTGGATTCAGGATCGCGCATCCCTAGGATGGCTGAAAGCAAATGAGGATCTGGAAGATGACATCATTTTCTGTCCCCATCTGTTGTCAGTCAAACCTCCAAGGATCACCACTCACAGCAGAAGAATTTTATCCAAATTGCATCTGTTCTATTGGCCCTGCATCTGCCTTCCATTTCAGCAGGGGGCTGTTATAATAGCCCGCCATGCCCACTGCCCTCGCCGCTGTCCTCTATGAATCTGGCAAGCCTCTCGTCATCGAGGAGGTGGAAGTGGCTGACCCGCAGGCGGGAGAGGTGATGGTGCGAATGAAGGCGGCCGGGGTCTGCCACAGCGATCTGCATGTGATGAAGGGCGACTTGCCCATGCCCACGCCGATCATCCTCGGGCATGAGGGGGCGGGCATCGTAGAGGCCGTGGGGCCAGGCGTGACGAGCGTGGCTCCGGGAGATCATGTGATTCCTATCTGGCGCTCATCCTGCGGCCGCTGTGACTACTGCCAGCAGGGCCGCCCCGCGCTGTGTGATCTGGGCACGGCGATGCGCTTCACCGGGCTCATGCCAGATGGCAAGACGCGCTTCCGCAATGCTCATGGTGAAAGTATCCGTCATTACGCGGGCGTCTCCACCTTCAGCTCGATGTCCACCATGCCCGAGGGTGCGGTAGTGAAGATCGACCCCGAGTTTCCCTTGTGGAAGGCTGCCCTGATCAGCTGCGGCGTGATCACCGGCATCGGTGCCGTTACACACGCGGCGCAGGTGCGCCCCGGTGCCACGGTGGCGGTCTTTGGCTGCGGTGGCATCGGCCTGAACATCATCCAAGGTGCCCGCATGGTGAGCGCGCGACAGATCATCGCCGTGGACACGGTGGCTGGCAAAGAGCGACACGCCCGCGTGCTCGGTGCCACGCACTTCATCGACAGCAGCACTTGTGATCCCGTGAAGGCGGTGAAGGACCTCACCGGCGGTCTCGGGGCTGACTTCACCTTTGAAGCCATCGGCCTGCCGGAGCCCATCGAGCAGGCTTTTGATTCGCTGCGTAAAGGCGGAACCTGCGTGGTCACCGGCATCAGCCGTGGCGATGCCCGCGCGCGCATCAATACGAACCAACTGCTCTACGCGGAGAAGACGCTCAAAGGCAGTCTCTACGGCTCCATGCGCCCGCGCATCGATCTCCCGCGGCTCATGGATCTGCACCAAACCGGTGCGCTGAAGCTCGATGAACTGCTCACCCGCACATGGCGGCTCGATGAAATCAACGAAGCCTATGCCGTCCTCGAACGCGGCGAAGTGGCGCGCAGTTTGATTGTCTGGGATTGAATCAGTGATTCCTGATCCAGCCGCGGTTCATGGCCATGATCACGGCCTGTGTGCGGTCTTCGACGCCGAGCTTGTCGAGAATGCGTGCAACGAAGGTCTTCACCGTCTCGGCGGACACACCCATCTCAGCGGCGATTAGTTTGTTGGACAGGCCGCGCGCCATGCCGCGCACTACTTCGATCTCGCGGTCCGAGAGGGTGCCATGACTGCGGCGCTGCTGGATCTTGTCCCGGATGGGCTCGGGGAAGTAGCGTCTGCCAGCGGCCACAGCACGCACGCCGGAAAGAAGCTGCGGACGTGGAGAGGATTTCGGCAGATAGCCACTTACTCCGGCGGACACAGCGCGATGCACATCCTCCTCCGTTTCATCCACGGAGAAGAGCAGCAGGCGTGCATGGGCGAAGCGGCTGAGGATTTCCCGCGCCACCTCGATACCGTGCATGTCCGGGAGCTGACCATCCAGGATGGCCACGTCCGGCTGGACCTGGCTAAACAGCTCGATGGCATCACGCCCACAGGCGGCCTCCGCCACGACGCCGATGTCGGTTTCGAGATTCAGGGCGGCCGTGAGTCCTATGCGGGTGAAGAAGTGGTCATCCACAATCAGGACACGGATGGAG
>JBIKIA010000533.1:0-3786 GCA_044361885.1 Prosthecobacter sp.
ACGCGTACCCAGCTCGACTTCACCACGCGCACGCTTTGCAGCCGCAGAGGCTGCCCCGCAAATGTCTGCCATTCCTCGGAGCTCTCAGGGCCTGTCGTGGGATGCAGCAGCATCAGGCGGCTGGCCTTGCCGGGGTGCCGCTGTGTGGCCAGTTGGCCGTAGCAGATGAGCTGGCGCACGTCGTCGATCTTTGGCCAGTCATCGCCAAAGGGGCGCTTGTACTTGGCATCGCCCACCCAGACTTCATCGCCTTGGTGCCAGAGGAAGTCGGCGTCTTGGCCGAGCTTTTGTGTCGGAGAGATGAGCAGTGAGCCAAGTCGTACCTGCTCATGCACCACAGCACCAGAGGTGCGCTCGATCCAGCGCGTGCAGTAGCTCTCGAAGAGCTGATTCATATCCAGCAGGAAGACAAAGCTCTCCGTGCCGCCGGCGTGCATCTCACGCCCCAGACCTCGGAGCACAGCGAGCGCAAGATCAAGGCAGGGCCGCCAGCGAGCATTCAGGCGGCTCCAGCGGATGGTGGTCGCAGCGCTCAGAGCCTCCAGGGGATGCACGGGCTCCACTTCCTCCAGCATCGCCAGAGCATCTCGCAGATCCGCAGCGGCTCCGGGCAGGCGCACACGGTTCAAAAGCAGCTCCGTGGCACAGCGCAGCAGGCGGGCCAGAGGTGTGTCCGGCGTGAATTCATCCCAGGCGCAGGCGATGACATCCGGCCTGCCAAAAAGCACGGTCGCCTGCCGGGCAAACTCGATGCGGCCACGCACCAGCGGCAGATCATCGCGCTGGCTCACATACTCCTGCGGCATCCCGAGGCTGAGCTGGTGCCGCAGCCGCCGAGCGAAAAGCCAGGCCAGAAGGTCGGAGATCGAGTCGGGAGACTCCTCCACACTGGCCTCTCCGGCATCCACCAGTCCAGCGTAGCCAGACTCCTCCAGCAGCCAGAGCAGACTGGTCATGACCGAGCTGGCACGGCTTTCGATCAAGCCGGGATCATCCATCAGAGCCGTGTCCAGCTTCGGATAAATCTCCACGCACACGCCGCCCGCCTCGATGACCCCGACATGCTGCTGCACGCACAAGGTGCAGCCATCCGCTCCCTCGAAGTTCAAAGGCGGTTGGGAGAGCCCATGCGCCTCCTTCCAGACTTCCGCTGCCGCCAGCACAGCCTCACGCACCTCTCGACTCCAGTCCACGCGGACAGACTGGTATTCGCAAAGGCGCAGGAAATCAGAAGGCATGGTGCGGGGCCTTCTTCAGTTCTTGAAAAGAGGCTGGAACCCGGCCTGCTCGAAGTGGCGATCACCGGTCAGCGCTTCCTTCAGCCCTTGCTCCTCCATGACAACAAAGGAGATGCAATCCGTGAGCGACCACGCCTTGTCGGCACGACGGGCGAAGAGGTCCAGACCGCGCTCGTACAGTCTGTCGCTTGGCGTCACCACCACCGTGCTGGGATCTTCCTCGATCCCTTGAAGAAGGCGCGTGACCTGGGAACGGAGGGCGGTGCAGCCGAGCGCATTGGCTGTCTCCTGAAGCACCCAGCGTGTCGTGACAAAGAAGTCCTCGGGATTCCTCTGCACATACTGGAATGCCGCCGAGTGGCCCTGATCATCACGATCTAGCAGCGCGATGTAAAACCAAGTGTCTGCGAATCTGGAGGTCATGGCACCGATTTCTTGGGCGCACCGTGGAGGTAATGGTCGTGGTTCTCAGCCAAATCTCCGATGCCGCTGCCTCCTGTGCCGATGATGTCTTTGAATCGCTCCAAGAAAGCCGACGCCTTCTTGGGCATCACCTCGACGAGAGTGCCGTCTTCGAGATGCGTGCCTTCAGGCAGCTTGATCGTGTCATTGATGACGGTGGCGGTGATGCTCATGGGCGGAGAATTCGGGCAGTGATTCCCAGGGTCAAGACGCGGCGTGGGGGTCAGCTTCCCAGAGTTTCCCGGAGCCGTGACCAGCAGTCCATGCCGGGCTCCACATCGGTGAACCAGCGCCAGCGGTTGCGCTGATACTTGGCATCGGCGGAGGCTGCGGTGATCTGCCGCAGGAAGCCTGGCTCGCTCTCCCGACCGATCTCTCCGAGCACGAAGCGTGCGCCGTCGATGTCATTGAAGAAGTACTCCTGCAATAGTGGCACCACCTTGCGGACAAAGGCACGGTTGAAGCCCTCCGCATCCTTCACGCCCATGAAGAAGGCATGGCCGATGCGGTGATCTCGATCCTTGCGCAGCTCGATGCGCTCATTTAGCCGCCTCAGGACTGCACGCATCTCTTCCGGCAGATCTGCGCAGGCCGTGAAGTCGGGGGCCAGCTCACGGAACTCAAAGCGACGCCGCAGTGCGACATCCAACAGTGCCAGGGACTTGTCCGCCGTGTTCATCGTGCCGAGCAGGTAAAGGTTCGGCGGCACCGTAAAAGGCTCGCGCGAGGATGGCAGCGTGACCCGCAGGGCATTCGCTTCGCCCTCGCGTTTGTCGTCTTCGATCAGCGTGATCAGCTCCCCAAAGATGCGGCTGATGTTCCCGCGATTGATCTCGTCGATGATGAGGACATAAGGCGGGAATGCCTTGTCAGAGCGGAACTGCCAGCCGGAGGCTGGGCCGAGTTCGAGGTAGGATTCGACGATGGAGTGTTTATCTGACAAGGCCAGGTCCGAGACCAATGCTTCGTTGCTGACAGGTCGGACTGACTTCTTCATGAAGTTGAAGACGGCAGCAATGATGTGGTGTTGGTTGTTTTTACCGTAAGCGTTTCGAGACTGAGTCGAGTTGATCTCGTCGAGGCTTGCAAGCTTAGCCCAAACTTGGGCGAGAACATTCCGACTACAGTTTTCGATTGATTGAGAACCAAGCCTTTCAGCGTCGATGCCTCCAAGGTGATTCATTCGAAGAACGAATTCGGAATCTGCCAGTCCTGGGATCTTGAGTTCGCCGTTATCTTGAATCATCTGCACTAGACCGCTCCAGCGTGAATCAAAATCGGACAAAGCTTGGGAGTCTTGTTTTCTCTCCAAACACGCAAACAGCGCTTCCGTGGCAATCTCTTTGAAGATGCCGTCACGCACTTGGAAGGCAGCTTTGCCATCCTCCTCCATCACTGGGCGGATGCCCTCAATGAAGTCCTCATAGCTGAAGGATTGGTGGAAGGTCGCCAGCCGGACGCGCCCCTCAGCACCGGCTTGGTCATAGGCCATTTTGGCCGCTTGATCGTCAGCTATCGGCTGCCCGGCGATGATCGCCGCCGCCTCGCGGATGACGCGGTAGGTCTTCCCGGTGCCCGGCGGGCCGTAGAGGATTTGGTTGAGGGCTTGGGTGGGCATGAGGGGCGGTGAAGGAGGAGTTCCGAGGATGAGGTTCTTTTGCTCGTCAGTCAGGTCGGCGACGGTGACAAAGGCCCAGAGAGGCTGCTTTGGGATGGTCTTTTCAAAGCTCGTGTCCCACTGCACGGAGACGGTGTGCTTCATGATTGAGCGACTGTCGTCGAAGGTGTAGCCGGGCTCTGTAACGGTGCCCACGCCAAGCACTCTGGAGATGCCGTGATTAGCTACCACCTTGTGGCCCGGCTGCAGTTCACGCAGGGTCCAGAGTTGCTGGGCTTGTTCACGCTGTTGAACTTTCATGTGCCCATTTTTGGGTGGCTCGAGTTCGTTGAACTTGGCCTCCACATCTGCTGCGGACTCATATTCTTCCAGATCACCCACCTCATCCCAGCCGACACAGATGTAGCCGTGGTCCAGGCATTCCTGCCAGGCCATTGCGTCTCTTCCGGGAGCGATCTTTAGCCAGCG
>JBIKIA010000508.1:0-3888 GCA_044361885.1 Prosthecobacter sp.
AGCCGACCTTCCGCCTGCACCGGTTTCAGAGCAAGCCACAAACCCGCAGCGAGGAGCAGCACTAAGACAATACGAGCAAGAGTTCTCATAGGCAGCCAGCCCCCCCACCGAAGTAGGAGACGTGAGCGATGCGATAGAGATGGTAGCCATGGCGTGAGTGGGCTAGACGTCTAAAGGTTTCCATTGGACCCAGAAGCGCTTGTCGAGCAGACGGACGGCGCGGTTCAGCAATCGAACGCCCCATGGCCACTGACCGCGCTTGAGAGCGGCTTGCTGGCGCTCGGCTTGTTGAGCCTTCCACTCCAGGATCTCGGAGCGGGTGAGGAACTGATAGAAGAGATCATTGATCGGCAAGTCCTGCTGGAGAGTCGGCCCGGCCCAATGAATGAAGTAGGGCTTAACTGCAGGGTTGCTCCACAAGGATTGGAACTCGCCAGGGTAATCACCCGCCCAGGTGGACTGCATCTGCACGGGCGGCAGCGTGAGATTCTTGAAGGGCACTCTGGATTGAGCGACGAGCAGATTGGTGCCTACTTGATCGGAGCTGTAGTTGCGCAGGCAAACGTGCTCGAAGGGCTTGCCTTCGACCCATGTCTTCAATTGATCCAAGGTGGCGATGCTGCGGTCACAGGCGAACTGTCCCACGCTGAATAGATTTTGATGCCAAGTGGAGGTGAAGCGTGAGAGGACTGCCGCTGTCTCTGGCTTAAAGCTGTGCTGTGGTTTGTTCCATTCCGTGCAGCTGGCGACAAACCCCTCATGCTCCGCGAGCACTGCGCTCGGATCGCGAAGGAAGACCACGTCTGCATCGACGAACTGGTAGTTCGCGATGGTCATGCACTGATACTTGCGCGTGAGCCTGTGGGCCTTCTTCTCAGTCAGCCACGCTTCCATCTCGGGTAGTTCCCACCATGTGCTGTTGTCTGGCAGGGCGAACTTTCGCTGATCGTATGGTATCACCTTCAGCGGCAGAGTACAGCCTGTGGCACGCAGTGAGCGTTCAAGAGCAAGGAATTGCAAACGCACCGGCTCATTGGCCATGGTGATGATGGATTCTAGTTTCATACGTTCGTGAGGACTCTGTTTGCATCATTGCGCCACACCGCGAGAGACTCTTCGATCCATGGTTCCTCGCGGCCCTCGCAGTGGAGTTGCAGCGTGGCGGCCACGCCGTGCCAGTCCTGTGCTTCGGGAGCACGATAGATGTTTGCCCTGTGGTGCAGTTCCAGCGAGCGGCGGATTTCCAGCTCTTCGAGCGGAATCAGTTTCCAAATCTGATAGATCACGACGCGAAGATCACGGAGCGCCCTACTTGAAGAATATGGACAAGGCACCGCGGGAGCAACCGTGCCAGTAGTGTTGTTGTGGTCTGATTGGTTTGGCATAGATTTCAGATTCTGCGGCCCGCGCTCTCGGCTCGGTGCCAGAGCTAGGCTTATGCAATGATGTTCCACTGACCTGCTCCACTGACCTGCGGCGATCTCGCTGTTGGCGCGCTGCTGACCTCTTCTTTGCGCACGCCAGGCTTCACGTGTGGCGGCAGGCATACGCAGTTGGTTCCACCAGCGGCGCAGGGTTTCGAGTTTGCCCTGCGCTGAGACCCAAGAAAACCCGCGCCACCAGTTACAAGTATCCGTTTGCTCATAGAAGGCTTAAACAAGGGGTGAATTAAGTTGGGCTTCAGCGGCGGTGCTGTTGACAGTGAGCGGGTGAGTTCCGCCGATGAATGGGGAAAGGGGGAAATTTGTATTTTCAGAGATGACTTGCTGATCCATAAAAGAGAATTTTTACTAGAATGTGATTCGAAAAAGCTGCCGCCCTTGGTTGAAGAGTTGTGATACACTTGGCCCGCAGTTTAATCACATTTACATGTCCGAAGTTGAACTTAGAACTCAACCCGCTCTCAATTCAGATGCTGATAAGCTTTGCTTTATAAAAGCCTAAGCGCTCGCGCTGTTGACCCAGCCCAGGTGATGCCAAACAATAAATCTTATCAATACGTTCGCCATCATCTTCCATAGACTTGCACTCGCCTTGCTGACTGCATGTCTTTGCCTGTTGCCTGGGGCCAACACAGGACTCCCGTTCTCTATGCATGACACGATCGTGATCATGACGATGATTGCCTTCGTGTGCTCGATTGTTTCTCGCGTTGCAAACGATGACTTGCCGGCGGGTTGCGAGCGTTGGGTATGGGCGTTTGCAATTGGGCTCAGCGTGTATGGCTGGGCACTCGCTAGGTTCCCCTCAGCTATGGTAGATCGCTCCAGTGGTAGCATCTGCAAGCTCGACGCGGATGCTTGGTCCGCCTTTGGTAGCGTGGATCAACTGGCATCAATCAGTGCCATGACGGACGTCTCGGCGATGCTAATGATGTTGTTAATGACCACTCACTATGGGCGCTATCGAATCAGTCGAGTGATCATCGCTGTTGCCGTTACGATGTCGGGTCTGCTGACCGCCCTCGCGGGGCTATGGCTGCGCGGAGCCGATGACCTCGGAGTTCTATGGAACGTGCCCCATGTGCCCTCATCCGTATTCGGTTTGTTCTGGTATCACGGCAATGCTGCGGCTTATTTGAATCTCACATGGCCAGTCGGACTTTGGTTGTTCATCACCTTAATTCACGGGCACGAGAGAAGTGTGGCGAGACAGCTCTCGTTTGTTCTTGCGGCAGTGGCGGTGCTAGTTCAGGTGCTGGCCGTTTTGGTCAATGTTTCGAAGATGGGGCACGCTGTATTGGTGATTGAGTGGATCTTGCTCACGGCCTCATTTCTTCTAGTGAAGAGGCAACACGATGGCATCGGAGTCATCATGTGCCGCTGGGTCATGATTGCAATGCTTGGCCTAGTGGTCATGGGCACAGGTGCATGGATGACTGGCGCTAATGATGGCTGGAAGCGCTGGGTGGTTTTGTCCGGTCATCGGTTCGATGATCCTGCCCGGCGCCATGTTGCCGCAATGGCTATCGAGATCGGTAGCGATGCGAAGTGGACAGGTAGCGGTCCAGGCACCTTTGAGTGGATCTCACCGCATTACGCCGCGAGCGATCCTGTGTTGATGGCCGGACGCTGGCGCCATGCGCACAATGACTTCGCTCAGTTTTTCGCAGAGTGGGGTATCATCGGATGCGTCATCGTGTTCGGGACTTTGCTATGTCCTCTGATCTCGCTGCTACGCTCGATGGTGAGTGTTTTGAGTGGTAGCGATCACGCCAAAACATCCATGCAACGCAGCCTCGGGCTTTTCTTCTTTGTGATCGCCATGACGTGCCTGCTGATGCACTCGCTAATTGATTTCCCGATGCAAATCATGGCATCACAATTTCAGTTCGTCGTGCTCGCTGGTATGGCGTTCGCATTATCATTGCCACCTCATCGATTGGCCGCCGCAGCGTATCAGATTGAGACCATAGATAAGCATTCGAGATCTCGTCGTTCGAATGTCATGTCGGCCTACTTTCTGAGTGGTCGATAAGGCTTTACTTAGTGCAATCTAAAGCCAGCCATTCTGGCGGTAATGTCTCATGACGTTGATCGTAGGAAGTGAAAGATGCATTAACCCAACGAGTCCTCGGCTGGACCCCCTTTTATGTTTTCGCGGACGTCATATCAGTCATCGCTAGCTTCATCGCCGCGTTTGTTCTCTCTCAATACCTTGAGTCGTATCCGGCTGGCTTGGCGTTTCTGCCGCATAGCAAAGAATGCATTATTCTCCTTCTGGGCACAGCCCCCTAATTTTGTGATAAGCACGCCACTTCCGGTGCCCATTAAAGGCCTCACCATGACGATGTCTCTTCTCACCACCGGTGAATCGCTACAAGCGACCTTCTCGCTCGATAAGATCGAAGGCTTTAGAGATTCTTCATTCACGATATTTACTTCAGAA
>JBIKIA010000509.1:0-3887 GCA_044361885.1 Prosthecobacter sp.
GTTCGGAAAACTCTCCGTGGATTCGTGAAGTGATGGAGGCGTTGGTGGATCCTCGCATTCGCCTCGTTTCGATCATCGCCTCAGTTCAGTCATCCAAGACGACCGCTCCTGAGCTAACGCTCTGCTTCATCATTTCCAACCTGCCCGGGCCTGCCTTGTGGCTTGACCAGACCGATGAAGATGCACGCGACTATTCTGAGTCGCGTCTGCAAAAGCTCTTCGATCAATGCGAGCCAGTGGCCCGCTTGATGCCGACGGGCGTTCACCGTCATAAGCGCAAGAACAACGCGATCCAGTTCACCAATGGCATGACGCTCTGGATTCTGGGCGCGCACAACAAGACTAACCTCCAGCGACGTTCGATCCGCTGGCTCATCGGGGATGAAACGTGGCGCTGGCCCCAGGGACACATGGCGGAAGCGGAAGCTCGTGTCACGGCATTCGGTTGGCTGGGCAAGTGCATCTTCATGAGCCAAGGCGGCGAGGAGGATGACGACACACACCGCAAATTCGAAACGACTGACCAACGTGAGTGGACGTTCGCCTGCACCGAGTGCGGACATCGCCAACCGTTCAAATGGGAATGCGTCGAGTGGAGCAAGTCGGCCCGGGATGACACGGGAGAGTGGGACTTCGATGAAGTTCGTCGAACCACGGCACTACGCTGCGAATCCTGCAATCACTACTTCAATGACAGCGAGCGCACCCGGCGCGAACTCAATGCCACCGGAGAGTTCATCAAGAAGAACCCAAAAGCATCAACTGAGAACGTCGGCTTTCACTGGAGCGCACTCTGCGCCATGAGCTGGGGGCAACTGGCCGAGCTCTATCTGCGCGCCAAGGCGGCGGCGCGGAAAGGTGACGTCAGCCTGCTCCAGCAGTTCTATCAAAAACGCCTTGGTCTGCCATGGCGCGAATACGTCGAGGACTACAAATTGGATATCGTCAAATCCGGCTATAAGCGCGGCGAATCCTGGGAAGAAGAAGCGGCGATCGATCCGAAGACTGGTCGCATTCTTGCCGCACCGCTGCCCGAGCGCAAGGGACTCATCCCGCTGCGCTTCATCACAGTGGACTGCCAGATGGACCACTTGTTTCTGGTCGTGCGCTCATGGTCAGCAGACGGATCAAGTCGTCTCATGTGGAACGAGCGCATCCTCACATTCACCGACATCGAGGTCATGCAAGAGCGCTTCGGCGTGCATTCGAGTTTGGTGTTTCTGGATGCGGGCTACGCCACTTACGATGTCTATCGCGAGTGCGCGAAGCGTGGTTGGGTGGCGCTCATTGGCGACCGCCGTCCAGTCTATCCGCACAAGGGACGCGACGGCAAAACGATTCAGCGATTCTATTCACCTCGGCGCAAGGTCGTGCTCTCGCACCGCCAGCATTGCCACGTTCATTACTGGAGTAATCTTAACATCAAGGACACGCTCGCCCGTTTGCGACGCAATCAAGACCCGAGCCAAGGCCCCACTTGGGAAGTGCCTGACGATATCGAGGATGACTATCTCGCTCAGATGGAAAGCGAGCAGCGGGTGAAGGAAAAAGGCAACTGGATGTGGAAGCAGATCGGCTCGCGGAGCAATCATTATTGGGACGCGGAGAACATGCAGGCTGCTGCCGCAACCATGCTAAAGATCGTCGGGCGCGAGGCTATCACCGCTGCCCCGGTTGACACCTCGCCGGAGGAGTCATGAAAACTGTCACCATCCTACGCTTCCTGACCTTCCTTGGTTCGGCACTCACCACCATCGCGGCTCTCGACCTCACGGGCATTGCTAATCTTCTCGACGAAGAAAAAGCGCAATACCTACTCATCACCGGCCCAGCAGCTCTGGCACTCAAAGAACTGGTCGTCGTGCTCGGCGATTTGTTTGACGACGGCAAGCCAAACAAGTCCTTCAAGGTCGGCCTCTGGTGTGCGGCCATGGCCTGCATTTGCGTGCCCATCCTTTCGTCCTGCAGCGCATTGCCCGCCAGCGCCGAAGTCATCACCAAAGACGGCGAGCTCATCATGCAACCAGATGGCCGCGTGATCATCACTGTCGAACCTCGCAACACCAAGTAAGCCATGTCTCAATCATCTTTCAGCGAATGGTTTGCCGCGCAGCAATTTCGTCACTTTGGTGCCGATGAATTTACGAGCTACTTTGCCCGCGAACGCAAGGGAGTGAAGAACAGTACACCTCCTCAACCACTCTGGAAAAACATCGTGCCTGCCTTGCGCATTGTAGATGAGCTGCGCGAGATCTTTGGTAAGCCATGCCGTATCCTTAGCTCCTATCGCTCTCCTGCCTACAACAAGGCCGTGGGTGGAGCACCTTTAAGCCAGCACAAGGAATTCAGCGCACTCGATATCGCCTTCGATGGCGTGAGTCCGCAGCGCGTGTATGAGCGACTGCTCGAATGGCGTCAGCAAGGTAAGTTTTCCGGTGGCCTCGGGCTCTACCCATCATCGGGATTCGTTCACATCGACACACGCGGTCGCAACTCCACGTGGAAAGGAAAGTGATCAATGGCTCGCGGACTCTTCATCACCGGATTTACCGTCGCCGAAGTGCTTACCATCCAGCAGCGGGCAAAGTCGCTGCTCATGGAAGGCAAGACCATCATGAACTGGAACGACGCCGAGACTTCGGTCTCGAAGCAGTTCACGATGCCCGTCGATCAGGTGCTGGAGGAATGCGGCTACGCGCTGCGCGTGCTCGATCCGCAAACCTATGGCCGCCCGAAATCAGGCGGCGTATCCTTCATCTCCGGACACCTTGCGAAATGAATCGCTTCCAATCCATCGCCCGACTCTTGCTCCCACCCGTGCTTTTGCCCAAAGCATGGGGATCGTCGTTTGAATCTGCGAACTGGTCGCCACGTCGTGGAGCAGTGCCTGGAGCTTCGCCATCAGATGCACGCAAAGAACTCACGCCCGGTATCCGCACGGAACTGGTGCGCAAGTCGCGCTACCTTCATAAGAACTCTGGCTTCGTTCGAGAACTGGTGGCCAACATGGCGATCTACTCGACTGGTGACGGCATCCGCGTTCAGGCCCAATCTTCGGACGTATCTTGGAACCGCAGTGCTGAAGAATACTTTTCCTATTGGTCCGCGCGCTGTGACATCACGCAGCGGTTTTCTTTCGAAGAATGCCAGGCACTTGTTTGTCGCGGCATGGACATCGATGGCGAATACTTCATTCACAAAACTCGCGACCTCGATGGCGAGCCACGCATCCAGTTGATCGAGAGCCACCGCATGGGGGATGACTGGGGATCAAAAGAAACCGTCGATGGCGTTGGCCTCGATGCCTATGGTGCGCCCGTGTTCTACCGTGTGCTGCAAGATGACAACACCGCTTACGATCTCCCTGCTTCTGCCATCCTGCACGTCCACGAACCTGAGTGGGCCGGTGGTGTGCGCAATCACCCAACCATCCAGCACTCGATCAATCATCTGCTCGATGAGATGGAGCTCCTTGCGTTAGAAAAGCATGCCGTCAAAGACAATGCTGATGTGTCCCGCATCCTCAAAACCGCACGTGGCGAGATCGACGATAACGGCGACTTTGTGGTGGGTAGTGCGCACACTGCTGGTGACTCCAGCGACCCGGTCAGCTTGCAGCGCATCGTTGGCGGAAAACTCGTGGCACTCAAGCCAGACGAATCACTCGATAGCTTTCAGTCGAACCGACCCAGTCCTACCTTCACCGGATTCCTCGAACACCTGCGTCGTGATTCGGCACTCGGTATGATCCCATTCGAGTCCGCAGCGGATTCTAGCAAAGTTGGCGGCGCGGGTGTGCGTTTGATTGTAGCCAAAGCAGATCGTCGATTTTCATTCCGCCAGATGATTCTCGAAAGGCGTCTCATTCGTCCGATCTGGGCTTATGT
>JBIKIA010000075.1:0-12774 GCA_044361885.1 Prosthecobacter sp.
AGCGGATGCGACCCTGATCGAATTTCTTGTCCATCTTGGCGATGCGCAGCAACTCTGCGGTTTCAAAAACTGCTCCGAGCACCACCGGCAGATCAAAGCTCCGCAGCAGCGCTACGATGCGCTCCGCACCTGCTTCATCCAGCGTGGAAAGCTTCACTGAAAGCACCGCCGCCGCACGCAGGCCGAGGGAGATCGCTTCGCCATGCAAGAGCTGCCCATAACCCGCCGCCGCCTCGATGGCATGACCAAGAGTGTGACCAAAGTTCAGCAGAGCGCGAATGCCGAGCGTTTCATACTCATCGGCTTCCACCACACGCGCCTTGATGGCGATGTTCCGGCGAATCAGCTCGCTCAAATCACCTGCACCAGCAGCAACGTCGTCGATCAGCGGCAGCATTGCTGCATCTCGGATGCAGGCGTGTTTGATGATCTCCGCGAAGCCTTCGTTGAACTCGCGCTTCGGCAGTGATGACAGCGTGTCGATGTCCGCGATGACATGCGCGGGCTGATGAAACGCGCCGACCATGTTTTTCGCGTCCGGTAAATTGACGCCTGTCTTGCCACCCACGCTGCTGTCCACCTGACTCAGCACCGTCGTTGGCACCTGGATGTAGGGGATACCGCGCTGATAAATGCTCGCACAGAAGCCACCGAGATCGCCAATAACTCCGCCACCGAGAGCGACGACAAAGCTCTTCCGGTCCAAGCCCGCGCGCGCCATCTCGCTGCACACCGTTTCCGCCACGATGAGGCTCTTGCTTGCCTCACCGGAGGGCACCGTGATCAGGCACACCTTCTTCCCGGCGGCTTCGAGACTCGCCACCGCCGCCGCCGCATAGAGCGGGCCGACTTTCGAGTCGGTGATCACCGCGCAGACCGAGCGATTGCCAAACCTTTCGTTCGCCACCGCGCCGAGGTTTTTCAGCAAACCACGGCCTACATCCACCCGATAGCTGCGCGATCCTAGATCGACGTGGACACTGTGGGCGGGCTGGGCGGAGATTTCAGACATGGAAAAAGGTCAATGAGGTGGCTGGCCGCCGACTCTGGCGTGCTCGTCGAGTCGAGGCAAATCGTTTGCAGCCATGTCTCACGTCGAAACCACGTCCCCTGCCGCTTCGCATAGCGTCGCGTCGCCTGCTGCATCGCCACCACGGCCTCCGCCAATGTGCATTCACCGGCCAGATGCGCCCGCAGTTCCCGCACGCCGATGGCTTTCTCCAGCCCACCTTTGCCATCAAAGGCAGCCACCTCTGTCAGCACACCTGCATCGAGCATCGCCAGCACACGCTGATTGATCCGCGCATACAGCGCCTCGCGCTCCCAACTCAGCACCACACCGCTGCCCCAGGGCTCGGTTTGGGCAAAGTTCTGCCTCAAAACCGACTGCGGCTTCCCCGTGATCATACAGATCTCCAGCGCCCGCTCCACATAGCGAGGATTGGCCAGCGGCACGTTCTGCACGGCTTCGGGGTCGAGAGCCAGCAACCGGCGCACCTTCTCATCCAGCGGCAGCGCCCGCAGTTCCACCCGCAGCGCTTCATCTCCCTTCGGCAGTTCAGCCAGCCCATGGGACAAAGCTTTGATGTATAACCCCGAGCCACCGACCACAATCGGCCAAATCCCACGCCCTGCGATGTCCGCGATCACCGGCAACGCCAGCTCACGATACCGCTGCGCATCGCAGAGCGACTCAGGATCGAGCGCATCATAGAGATGATGCGGCACTCTTTCTCGCTCCACCCGCGAAGGCTTCGCCGTCAGCGTGTCCAGCCCACGATAAAGTTGAAACGCATCTGCATTCACGATCTCCCCGCCGATGCACTCCGCCAGCGCCACCGCCACGCCCGACTTCCCCGAAGCCGTGGGGCCGGTGAGGTAGAAGGGGGCGATGTTTTGAGCAGCAGGCACGAGAGAGCCTCACCTCTGAATCAGGAATCTGGAATCTGAAATCAGGAATCCTTGTCTCTCGACAGTTTAACAGCTGCGGGCACGTTGGATCAGCACACCATGAAACGCCTCACCAGCCTCCTTGCCGCCCTCGCCTTCCTTTCCTCACTGCCTGCGCAGGAGCCCGCACCTGGAACCCCGAAGGTGCCGCAGGAACTCATGCAGCGGCTTTTCAATCCAGGAGCCACCGAGGAAGAACTCATCGCCGCCACCAAGGACGCCAACAAAGCCGGTGTCCCACGTCAGCAGATCATTGAGGCCAAGCTCATCTGGGGCCTGCGCACGCAAAACACCGCCTGGCTTGGCAAGATCCTCCCCGAGCTTGAGATCCTCGCCCAGAACTTCGACCCCACTCAGTCCGCCGGCATCAAGACCGCCGACGACATCCGCGCCTTCATCGAGTACACCAAAGGCCTGCAAGCCCAGGAAAAGAAGGACGAGGCCGCCTTTAAAAAACACATGCAGGAGGCATTCTGGCTCGCGCCTTCACAGGCACCACTCTTCGCCCAGACCATCGACAAGCTTCGCCGCGAATCCAAGATGGCCAGGATGAAGATCGACCTCCAGCTCGTGCTCGCCATGTCAAACGGCGAGACCACCACGCTTCAGGATCTCATGGTCGGAAAGAAGGCCGTGCTCATCGACTTCTGGGCCTCCTGGTGCGGCCCGTGCATGCAGCTCATGCCTGAGCTGAAAAAGAAAGCCGAGCACCTCCAAAAGAGCGGCATCGTCGTCGCAGGCATGAACAAGGACGACGAAAAAGCCGAAGCCGTGTCCGAAAAAGTCCGCAGCGAGCAAAACATCGAGTTCCCCTGGCTCATCGAGCCCGCCGACCGCCCCTTCACCAAGATGCTGGAGATCGACAGCATCCCCCGCATGGTCCTCGTCGGCCACGATGGCAAAGTCCTCTACAACGGCCACCCCCAGGACCCCGGTCTCTGGACCGCCCTGCAAAAGCTCGACCCCGCGATCAAGGCCCCCGGAGCCTGATCACGCATGAAAACCATGCCGGAGATGCTCCGGCAGCGGGTGCCCGGCATCCACGTCATGCACCTCCACGATCTGGCCGTCGTCCATGGAGGCGATGCGGTTCGCGTGGGGGAAGATGCGGTTGTCGTGGGTGACGATGAGCACGGCTCGCTCGGCACTGCGGGCGACACTTTCGAAGAGGTCCATAACCAGCGTGCCGTTCTTCGCATCCAGCGCCGCCGTCGGCTCATCGCAGATGATCAGACGCGGCTCATGCACCAGAGCCCGGGCGATGGCGACGCGCTGCTGCTGACCGCCGGAGAGTTGAGTTGGGCGATGCTTCATGCGATCCCCCAGCCCCACCTGATCCAGCACCTCCCGCGCCCGCTTTTCGGCTTGGCGGGTGGACTTTCCCTGAATCAAAAGCGGCACGCTCACATTCTCCACACAGCTCAGCGTCGGGATCAGATTGAAGGCCTGGAAGATGAAGCCAATCGAGGTCGAGCGAAACTTCGTCGTCGCCCCGCGGCTCATCTTCCGAAGATCCTGCCCGAAGATCGTCACCTCCCCCGAGCCCGCGTCCACACCCAGCGTGCCCGCCACGATACTCAGCAGCGTCGTCTTTCCACAGCCCGAGGGCCCCACCAGCATCGTGATGTCCCCGCACCTCACATCTAGATCGATGGCCTTCAGCACCTGCAAGCGCGAGCCCCCATCGCCAAAGGACTTGTTCACGTTGCGCAGACGCGCGGCCAGCTCAGGAGGTGGTATCGCAGAAGGAGTCACAGGGGGCATGGCAAAGGCATCAGCTCAGATACGAGCCGCGCCTGATCATGGGCCGAGACATTCCCCGACTCAAGCAACAGGTGACTGACATCTGGTGACTCAATACCTTGCAAAGCCAGAACAGTGACAGCCTTGCCCACATGGAAAGAGTTGCCCGCGCAACGAGCCACTGGGAAACCTGAAGCAGGCGCTCACAAATGTCCGGCAATACTCCCGACTCATCGCCCTTGTCGCCACCAAGCCCATTGAAGAAAACAAGGCTCATCTCGCGGAGCGAAAAGAACGACATTCTCATATCAAAATGCCTTTAATTACCTTCGCCCCCTCCACTCCAGTGAGCTTCGCATCAAGTCCTTGGAACTTGAAGCTGAAGGCGTCGTGCTGGATGCCGAGTTGATGTAGCATGGTGGCGTGGAGGTCGTGGACGGTGGTGATGTTTTCCTGCGCGGCGTAGCCGAGGTCGTCGGTGGCTCCGTAGGTGATGCCGCGCTGCACGCCAGCACCGGCGAGCCACATGGACATCGCTTTGTTGTGATGATCGCGGCCAATCGGCCCTTTGTTGCCCTGCGCCATCGGCGTGCGGCCAAATTCGCCGCTGAAAACGATAAGTGTGTCGTCAAACATGCCACGCTGCTTGAGGTCGGTGATGAGGGCCATGCAGGCGCGGTCCACTTCTTTGGCTCGCAGCGGCAGCTCTTCCTTCAGCAGGCTGTGGTGGTCCCAATCGCGATGGTAGAGCTGAATGAAGCGCGTGCCGCGTTCGGCGAGTCGGCGGGCGAGCAGGCAGTTGGATGCGAAGGAGCCGTCGCCGGGCGTGCAGCCGTAGAGTTCGAGCGTTTTGGTGCCTTCAGCGCTCACGTCCATCAAATCGGGCACACTGGCCTGCATCTGGAAGGCCATCTCATATTGAGCGATGCGTGTGGCGATCTCGGGATCATCGTAAAGCGCGGCGTGCTGTTTGTTGAGAGCGTTGATCGCGGTCACGTCCGCGCCTTGTCGATCACGCGTCACGCCGTTCGGACTCGTGAGATACAAAACGGGATCGCCCTGCGAGCGGAGTTGCACACCTTGGAACTTCGATGGCAAGAAGCCGCTGCTCCATTGTCGCGCAGAGATGGGCTGCGGGGTGCGGCCTTTGCCGGTGGAGTTGAGCACGACGAAGCCGGGCAGATCCTCCGCCTCGCTGCCGAGTCCATAGGTCACCCATGAGCCCATGCTGGGCCGTCCGGCGATCTGGGTGCCGGTGTTCATGAACATGTGCGCCGGATCATGATTGATCGCGTCCGTGGTCATCGAGCGCACGAGGCAGATGTCGTCCGCGACGCTGCCGATGTGCGGCAACAACTCCGAAAGCTCCATCTGGCACTTCCCATATTTCTGGAAGCGAAACATCGGCCCCTTGCATACGAGCCTTTGTCCTTGGAGCTGCGCGAGCTGCTGCCCCTTCGTGAACGACTCAGGCATCGGCTTGCCGTCCATCTCGGCGAGCTTCGGTTTGCAGTCGAACAACTCCAACTGCGATGGTCCGCCCGCCATGGTGAGCCAGATGACTCGTTTTGCTTTTTGCGGCAGCGGCAATGTATCGAGCACACCGCGTGAGGCTGCGCGAAGAAGTCCTGGGCTCATCAGCGAAGCCAAAGCAACGCTGCCGAGTCCGTGCGAAGCACGACCAAGGAAAGCGCGGCGGCGGATGGGCAGATGACTCATGAGTTGATGATTGGCTGAAAGTTGCAATTTCTTCGACCTGCTGGTACTGACTTCAAACCATCTCCAGCCCCTTCATCGTCGTTTTGCCGGTGCTGAACTCACCGGCTTCGATGCCGAGGCGTTGCAGGATGGAGACGTAGAGATTGGTGAGCGGGTAGTTGTTCGCTTTGTCGAAAGCGAGGTGCTGGCCGTGCTTGAAGCCGCCGCCGGCGAGCAGCGCGGGTAAATTGACATTGCTGTGGGAGCTGGCGCTGCCCATGCAGGTGCCGTAGAGCACCATCGTGCTGTCGAGCAGCGAGCGGTCGCCTTCTTTGATGGTGGCGAGCTGCGTGAGGAAGTCGTTCAAGGCACCAAACTGGGCGGATTCGTGCGCACTGAGCTCGGCCAGCGCCTCGGGGCGGTTGCCGTGATGCGTGATGGCGTGGATGACGGTGGTGTCGATGAAGAAGGTGATCAGCCGCGAGCTGTCGGTCTCCAGCGCCAGCTTCACCACATCGAGCGTGAGTCGTGTGCGCTGCACGAACTCCTTTGCGTCGTCGATGTCCTGCGGTGGCTGCGCTTTCACGACGGGCTTCGGTTTGTATTCCCAGGCCTCGGCGCTGCTCATGCGCTGCTCCAGTTCACGCACGCTGGTGAAGTATTGATCGAGCCGCCGCTGATCACTTTTGGACAAGGTTTTGCTCAGGCGCTTCGATTGCTCGCCCACGAAGTCGAGCATACTGCGGCCTTGGCGCAAGGCTTCGACGTTGGCTTCGATCTCGCCGGGTTTGCCTTGGACAAAGAGCTTCTCGAAGAGCTTCCTCGGGCTCTTGTCCGGTGCCACGGGCGCACCGCTGCGGGTGTAGCTGAGCGTGGGGCCGCCTTCGTTGCTGCAGGCGAGGCTGAGCGATGGAAAACGCGTTTCATTGCCGATGTGCTCGGCGGCGAACTGGTCGAGCGACACCGTGTTGCGGAAGCCGCCGCGATCTGGATGCGGCGTGCCGGTGAGGAAGCATTTCTCCGCCGCGTGGCCTCCCGTGACGCCCGGATGACTGCAACCGGAGAAGATCGTCATCTGCTTCCGATGCGCGGCGAGCTTCTCCAGATACGGGGTGAGTTTGTAGTCCGCGCCCGCCTGCTCGGGAAAGAAATACTGCGGAATGATGCCCATGTTTGTCTGGATGGCCACGAGACGACGCGGCAGCTTCCGCACCTCGTCCGCGCGTGCAAAGGACGGCAGCATCGCTTCGAGAAATGGCAGGCCGATGGTGGCTCCGGCGGCACGCAGCAGCGTGCGGCGGGACAGATGCTTCTGGGTGCTGATGTTCATGATTTGTGTCCGGGTAATTCCACCCGCGCCTTCTTCAGCGCGGCTTCGATGGCTTCTTGGTTCGTCTTGGTGGCATCGATCCACGCGGTGAGCGTGCGGCTGTCGGAGTTCACGCTGGCACGCTCGACGCCCTCGATCTTGGCGATGGCGATGTAGGCTCCGTAGCGGCAGCCTTTGCAGTCCAGCACGCCGACTTGGACCTCCACCTTCGTGAGTTTGTCGTCCGTGATGCCGGTCGGCTTGACCACGCTGAAGGTGCGCACGCTGGCTTTGCCGATCAGGTTGTCGATACGCTCCAAAAGCTTCTCGGGCGTCAGTTCGTCTGGCTTCGGCTTCGGTTTGCCGATCAAGACCAGCGGATCGTAGCTCAGTGTCACGCTGGCCTTGTCACCATCCAGGTTCACGAGCTTCAGCTCTGGCAGCGTGACCAGCATTTTTTGAAAATCAGCCACACGCTCCGGGTGGCTGATGCCGATGATACGCACGGTCATCTCCTCCGCATGCAGCGAGGTGAGCGCGAGGCAAAGTAGGGTGGCGCAAATTCTCATCGGGTTTGAAACAGGCTGCTGTGGGCGATCTCGATCATCAACGTGCGAATGCCGCCGCCTTTTTGCTCCGCACGCGTCACGATCTCCTCCAGCGCGGCGCGATCTCCGAACGCGATGTCGCGGCCCGTCGTGTAGATGAGCAACTGCCGCGCGAGGTTGTGCAGCAGGCGTTGCTTGTCCTGGCTGACCAGGTCTTTGAAGTCGCGAATGTCTTGAAAAGCACGTCCATCGGCCATCGCGCCGGTCGCATCGACTTTCGGGCCGAGACGGAAGCTGATCGGGATCTTCGGATCGATGCTGCCACGCGGCGCTGGCTCGCCTTTGTCATTGAGAGAGCGGTAGCGGTCACGGAAGCCGCCGATGACGTCAAAGGACTCCAACGCGAAGCCCGGCGGATCGATCTTCGCGTGGCAACCAGCGCACGCGGCGTTGTTGCGGTGCTTGTCCAGCATCTCGCGGATCGTCGTGGCGCCCTGCACATCAGGCTCGACCGCAGGCACATTCGGCGGCGGCGGATCAGGCGGCTGACCGAGCAGGCGGGCCATTACAAAGGCCCCACGCGGCACGGGCGATGTCGTGGTGCCATTCGCCGTCACCTTCAAAACCGCGGCCTGCGTGAGGAAGCCGCCGCGCTCGCAGCCGTCCGGCAATTTCACACGGCGAATCTTCGGCCCGCTCACGCCTTTGATGCCGTAGAGCACCGCGAGCTTCTCATTGAGCATGGCGAAGTCGCTTTTGATCAAGTATCCGGCGTCGTAGTTCTTTTCGATCAGCTCGCGAAAGTAGGCGCGTGTCTCCGCCACCATTGAGTCCTGCATGTAGGGGTTAAATTCGGGGTAAAGCTTCTTGTCCGGGTCATTCGCCGCGATGCTGCGCAGCTTCAGCCACTGGCCGAGGAAATCGTCGATGAAGCGCTGCGCTCTCTTGTCCTTCAAAAGTCGCTCAAACTGCGCTGTGAGCGTTTTGGCATCTCGCAGGCCGCCTTGGGCCGCCAGCGCAGTCAGTTCATCATCCGGCTGGGATCTCCACAGCCAATACGAAAGCCGCGAAGCCAGCGCGAAATCATCCAACTGCCCCGCAGGCTCGATGTGATACAAAAAGTCCGGCGAGCACAACGCGGTGCGGTAGGCGAAGCGCATCGCCGTCTCAAAGCAATCGCCCGCCTTCAGCCGAGTCTCCACCAGCCCGAGATAGCCCTGGCGAGTGGATGCTTCGACCGGGCGACGGAACGCCTTCGGAAGAAAACTCGCCAGCAGCTTGTCCGCCTCCGCCAACGCATGCTCTGGCTGCACGGTCCAGATTCCTGCGATCGGCGCGGGCCGGTTGTCCGCGCCGATGACTTCCTGTTTCAGCGGCTTTCGCACCGGCGCACGCACGCTCTTTTGTTCGGCTGTTTTGAACTCCGTGAGCTTCCGCTCCCCAAGGAGCACCTGATGACTGTGCGGCGGCCACACGTCATGAAATGGCCCTTCCACATCCAGCCAATCACTCACGATGCACGGCCCGGTGAAGCCCATCGTGCGATTCACCTGCCCCCAAGTGCCCACGCGATACAGCACCACCGGCGCGAGCGAGGCGGTGTTGAAGCCAAAGGCCTCCTTCGGGTTCATCCACAGCTCCAGCTCGTGAATTTTCGACTCCAGCGACGGCGCATCATAATAACCGAGTACAGAACTCGGATGCTGACCGCCACGGCCATTCTCGTTGAACTGCACCACCGAAAGTCTCGCAGCCTCCACACCGCGTGCGGGTAAAATTTGGCCCTTATCCCACCACAGACTCCAAAACGACGCCTTGGCGCGATACATGCCCGGATGCAGCACGACAAACTTCTGAAAGTAGGCGCTGAAGGACTCATCCTCATGCCGGAACACGCCCACGCTGCTCATCCGGTCAAACATGCCGATGCTCTCGTGCGCACCCTGGTTGATGTGCGCATACTCGCCCGCAGGCGGGAATTCGGGGTCGATCTTCTTGTCGCGAAACAGCATCGCATCACCACCCATCAGCATGATGTCAGGATGGTAATTCCGCGCCAGCGAGAGCCGCACCGACTCCACCGGCGGAGCCTCCGGCTGCACCGCGATGGCCAAGTCCAGTGTCTTGTCCGCCGCCTCGATGTACTTCGACAAATTGACGTGCGAGACATCCAGCGCATCCGCATTCGTATCAAAGCCCAGCGCACTGCCATCCGTCGGCAGCATCATCTGCAAAGCGATCCCCGGCATGTGAAACAGATCCCGTAGCGTGTGCTCATACTCCACACGCGTCATACGCCGCACGCTCGTGCGGTTCGCGTGATCAAGGCGCTCGCGTTCAGCCACGATGAGCGTCTTCGCCAACTCCCCGACCATCGCATTGACTGCGCCCGCATCAGGCCGCTTCTCCTTCTTCGGCGGCATCTCACCCGACTGGATGCGATCATGAATCTTCACCCACCGCGCAAACTTCTCCGCATCCGCCAAATCGTCGCTCTTGAGCGCCGTGAGGTCGAGATTGCCCTTCTGCACCTCCGCGTCATGGCACTTCACGCAATGCTGCTCAAAAAAAACAGCAGGGTTTGCCGGTGCTGAGAGGCACAGACAAATCGAGGTCAGAAGGAAGGAGAGTGAGAACCATGAGGATAAGGTTCGTGTCAGTTTCCCCATGTCCACTCTGTCGTCAGAAAAAGCGTGATGCGGTGTAAGTTGCTCGGATGGGCGAAGGCTTATCATGACCGCGTGATCGTCTCGTGCAGATTCAGCAGCACACGGGCGACGTGGGTCCAGGCGGCGAGTTCGCTCTTGTTTAGATTCGCTGGCGTCGGTGCAGCGCCGGTTTTGAGCAGAGCTTCGGCAGCAGCGGTGTCCTTGGTGTAGTCGGCGAGGTGCTTGGTGAAAAGTGCGGAGATCGTTTTTATCTCGAGAGGGCTCGGTTGGCGCTGCAAGGCTTGCTGGCAGGCCCAGGTGATGCGTTTTGCAGCATCTCCTTCGGTTTGAAGTATCCGCGTGGCGAAGGCGCGGGCGGACTCGACATAGGTTGGATCATTCAGCAGCACCAAGGCTTGCTGTGGAATATTGGAGCGGTTGCGCTCGGCGGTGCATTCTTCGCGGCTGGGGGCGTCGAAGGCGACCATGGACGGATGCGTGAAGCTGCGCTGCCACCAGGTATACATGCCGCGACGGTAAAGGCTTTCGCCGCTGTCATTCTGCCACTCGCGGGTGGGGAAGTTCAGGTTTTCCCAGTATTTGGCTGGCTGGTAGGGCTTCACGCTGGGGCCGCCGATTTTCGGCACGAGGAGACCGGCGACGGCGAGGGCGTTGTCGCGCACGATTTCAGCATCGAGGCGGAAGGCGCTCTGGCGTGCGCACTCGCGGTTGTAGGGATCGGCGGCGGCGAGTTCTTTGGTTGATGTGCTGACTTGTTTATAAGTGTCGCTGCTCACGATGACGCGCACCATGTGCTGGAAATCCCAGCCGCTGTCCATGAACTCGCAGGCGAGCCAGTCGAGCAGCGCAGGATTCACCGGCGGCTCGCCTTGAGCGCCGAGATCGTCGAGGACTTTGCTCAAACCGGTGCCGAAGAGCTGCTTCCACAAGCGGTTCATCACGGTGCGGGCGCTGAGTGGATTGTCTTTGGAGACAAGCCACTGCGCGAGATCGAGACGCGTGAGGTCGCGGCCTTCGATTTTCGGCTTCGGCAAGTAACTCGGCAGTGAGGCCTTCACGACTTCGCCGCTTTCGTTCATCCAATCACCACGCGGCAGGATACGCACGGTGCGCTTGGCGGTGTCGCTGACAGAGACGATGCACTTTGGCGCGGCGGACTCGAAGTCGGCCTTTTCTTTCTCGGTGGTGGAGAGTTGGGTGCGAAGGGCGGCGAGTTCGGGCGCGATCTGCTTGTAGGCGTCGGCGAGTTTTTGTTTTTGCGGTGCGGTGCGTTTGTCGGCGGGCGCTTTGAGGATTTCGGCGATCTCCGTGGCGGGCAGCGCGATGGCCGGGGCGCGGATGGGCGCGGCTGCGGTGGTGGAGTTGAGGCGGAGGTTGGCGATCTCGTGATTGCCATCATGCGCAAAGCTCAGCGTGAGTGTGACGAGGGTCTCAGCGTCGGCATGTGGCTGGGCGAGTTCGAGGTAGAGCGACTGATCCGCCCCGGTGGCACCGAGCACGGCCCAGCCGTTGAGCTTTTGATCCGCGATGCCGTCGATGGTGTTTTTCGCGGGAAATCCTCGCTGCTCAAAGGTGGCGCTGGCATGGACGATGGGGAGGTTCTCCTGCTTGTTTTTGCGTCCGATGGTCAAAGCGACCTCGCTGAGGGCGAAGTTGCCGTTTGAGGCGAGTCCGATGCCGGGCGATTTTTCCTTCAAGGCATCTAGGCGGATGCCGGTGGTGCCTTTCGGCAGCTTGGCGGTGAGTGTGTAGGTTTCGGTGCCGTCGTTCTGCTTTCGTTCCTCGCGTTTTTTATCGATGCTGCCGCGCACGATGCCGTCTTTGTCGGCTTTGAGTGTGATGTTCTTTTTTGCGGCTACGGCGGTGAGCGGTTTCAAAGGTTGCCATAGACTGTTGGCGGTGGTGGCTTCGAGCGCCTTGGCCTCCCACGCGACCTGCGCGGCGGCGAGTTCGGGGCGGGGTTTGGCAAAGTCAGCCTGCAAGGCGGCGAGACGCTTGGCGATGTCCGACTGCTTCTTTTCGGCTGCGGCATCGAGCACCATCATGCCAGCCTCGCGGCGACCGATGAGCGGTTCTTTGATGTCGGCGAAGAACGCACCGAGTTGGTAAAAGTCGCGAGTGGTGATCGGATCGAATTTGTGGTCGTGACATTGCGCACAGCCAGTTGTCTGGCCCATCCACGCATTGCCGACGGCGCGGACGCGGTCGGTGAGCATGCGCTGCTCGTAGTCCTTCGGTTGAGCGCCGCCTTCCTCGGTACTCAGGATCAGCCGGTTGAAGGCGGAGCCGACTTTGGTTTCCTGATTTACATCCGGCATGAGGTCGCCGGCGATCTGCTCGATGGTGAAGCGGTCGAAACGCTTGTTCGTGTTGAAGGACTTGATGACGTAGTCGCGGTAAGGCCAAACGTTGTGCGGATTGTCACTGTGGTAGCCGATGGTGTCCGCGAAGCGCACCACATCGAGCCAGCCGATGGCCATGCGCTCGCCGTAGTGGGGATTTTTGAGCACGCGGTCCATCATCTGCGCGTAGGCCTCGGGCGACGTGTCTTTTTCAAATGCAGCGACCTCTTCCGGCGTGGGTGGCAGGCCAACCAAATCGAAATACACACGACGGATCTGCGTGCGCTTGTCCGCCTGCGGCGAGGGTTTGAGCCCGATCTCCGCAAGACGCTTCTGCACCAAAAAGTCCACTCCATTTTTGCCAGCGGGTATCACTGCTTTGACCGGCTTTTCATAGGCCCAGTGCTGCTGGTAGGCGGCACCTTGGTCGATCCACTTTTTAAGAATGTCTTTTTGCCGCTGCGAGAGCTTCTTGTGCGAATCAGGCGGCGGCATGAGGTCGTCCTCGTCATCGG
>JBIKIA010000511.1:0-3865 GCA_044361885.1 Prosthecobacter sp.
GGTGAGTTTCGCCGGATTGCCCTCGGGAGAAAACTCAATGATGGACTCGTTCATCTTGATGCTGCCTTCCCAAAGGCTGAGCCCAGGGCCGAAGAAGCGCGCTTGGTCCTTTTTATCCGAGAGCCAGTCGAAGCGCGCTGGACCGAACTGCTGCTCAAACTGGGCGGTCGTCATCTGCCAGGCGCCTTCGCCCGCGAGGAGAGCATCCAGCGGGCGCGCAGGGGCGGCGGATTCCTGGCTGAAGGCAGGAACAAGAGAGAGCCAAAGGATCGAAGCGAGCGTGGAGAGGCGTTTCATGGGCAAAGAGACTGGGGAATTATCCCGCAGTCTATTTGCCGGGAGCCTACTCCTGCAAGAAAACAAACACGCCGGTCTTGTTGCCGATGACCACGTCCAGCTTGCCGTCTTTGTTGACGTCGCCGGGGGTGACTTCGGTGCCGACGCCGCTGGCTTCGTCGATGAGATGCGGGATGAAGTCCGCGCCGCCTTTGCCATCGCGTTTGATTTCGAACCAGTAGAGCACGGGGGCGGCGTTGGGTTCATCGTCCTTCAGCGGGCCGTGGGCCCAGCGGCGTTTGCCGGTAACGAGATCCATCACGCCGTCGCCATTCATGTCGGCGAGCTGCATGGCGTGGAGCTGGCTGAATTTCACGCCGACTTTGCTCTCCTCCACGGTGGCTCCCATGAGGTCGTGGCGGGTGAAGGTGCCGTCTTTGCCCTGCTCGAACCAGCCGAGACCATAACCATGAGCGTCGTAGCCGGTGATCACGTCGTTCAGTTTGTCGCCATTCACGTCATAGACGAGGATGAAGCTGCCGCCGCGTGCGCCTTCTTTGGTGAAGAGGTTCGCGTGGAAGGCCCAGTCGCTGTCTTTGCTCATGTCAGCGGGCTGTTCGCGCCAGCCTTCTTTGTCGAGGATGTCGGCGCGGCCGTCGCCATTCACATCGCCGAAGCCGTAGCCGTGGGTGTATTTGAAGTACTTCTTGTCGTTCTCGGGCGACTTCGGGGAGATGGCGCGGAAGCGGGCTTTGCCGAAGGGAGTCTTCCAGTCGATCTCAGCGTAGCCGAGCTGGCCGCCAGTGTGGCAGATGATCTCGGGTTTGCCGTCGCCATTCATGTCGCCCAGGGTGGGGGACTCGTTGTCGGTGACTTCAAAGATGGTGTGGCGTGTCCAGTCGCCGCCTTTGCCCTGAGGGTTTTCATAGACCCAGGTCTCTTTGCCCGGCCAGGAGAAGGCCAGGATGTCATGCCAGCCGTCGCTGTTGAAGTCGTAGGTGTAGGTGAGGAAGAAGTCGCTGTAGCCCTTGGCTGGATCATAAGGCTCCTTTTCGAACTTCGGCGCGAAGCTGATGCGCTCTTTAAATTCTGGTCCCTGCCAGATGAAGCGGCCGGAGCAGACGTCGTTGTCACCATCGTGATCGAAGTCCGCGAAGTGCGCTCCCTCAGCCACGAACTCGTTCGTGAGAGTGAACTTTTTGAACGTGATGTCCGCAGCGCTGGCAGCAGCGGCAAGGGCGAGGAAGGGCAGGATCAGTCTCATGATTTGGAAGGGCACAGGGAACACTTCATCTATAGGGCTTCTTGCAGTGGACGCGCAATGCGCAAGAAAGGCGCAGAACGTGGCTGCAAGTCGGCGCGAGCGAGCCACGTTCAGTCCCACCCATGATTCGCTCTGTCCTTCCCGCCCTGCTTTGCACAAGCCTGCTCGCCTTTTCCGCCGTCACTGTCCGCGCCCATGAGGCCGGGAAGCAGATGGCCGAGGTCGCCACACTCTTCCTCTCCGTGCTGACTCCTGAGCAGAAGACCAAGGCTACCTTCGGTTTTGAAGACGAAGAGCGCATCAACTGGCACTTCATCCCTCGCGAGCGCAAAGGCCTGCCGTTGAAGGAAATGACGCCGCAGCAGGAGTTGCTCGCCCACGCTTTGCTCAATACCGGCCTCGGCTTCCGGGGTGCTGCCAAAGCGGCCACCATCATGTCTTTGGAAGAAGTGCTCTGGCAGATGGAAGGCGCGAAAGCCGCTGACGAAGCCGCGAAAGCCGCCGTCCGCCTGAAGCGCGATCCTGAGCAGTATTTCGTCAGCATCTTCGGCACGCCTGATGTGAAGGGCAGCTGGGGCTGGCGCATCGAGGGGCATCACCTCTCCCTGAATTTCACCATCAAAGACGGCCAGCTCCTGCGCGCCACGCCGACCTTCTTTGGCACCAATCCGGGCGAAGTCCGCCAGGGCAACCTCCTCGGCCTCCGCGTGCTCGGTAAAGAAGAAGACCTCGGACGCGAGCTCGTGAAGAGCCTCACCGAAGCGCAGTTCAAGACCTCCCTCTTTGACGCCGTGGCCCCGAAGGAAATGATCACCGCTGCTGAAAAGCGCGTCAGCATGCTGAAGCCCGAAGGTCTCTCCAATGCCGACATGACCGCCGAGCAAAAGGCCAAGCTGAAGGAAATCATCACCGAATACACCGACCGCGTGCGCACCGAGATCGCCGCTGAACTCTGGGCCGAGATCGAGAAAGATGGCACCATCTACTTCGCCTGGGCCGGTGGCAAAGAGCGCGGCGAGCCGCACTACTACCGTGTGCAGGGGAAGAGCTTCCTCATCGAATACGACAACGTCCAGAACGAGGCCAACCACCCCCACAGCGTCTTCCGCAGCTTCGAGGGCGACTTTGGCCGCGACATCCTCTCCGAGCACTACAAGGCCGAGCACGCGAAGTAAGGCACGGCTCAGAAGCCAGAACCTCGCCTTCCACTCAGACAGCACTCTCAGCCTTAGTGCAGGGTGCGGACCTGAGTGTCATGCTCGTAAATGATCTGACCGCCCTTCAGCGTGAGGTGCTCCATGGCCCCTTGAATATGCTTGGCATCCATGGGGGCGAGCTTGAAAAGGCGTTCCCGGAAGATGCCGTTGGCTGGCTTGACTCCCAAAGCCAGGTTTCGGATGGTTGCCTCCTCGTCACCCTCCACGATGAAATCTGCGCCAGCAGCACTGGCCGCAGCCGCCAAGCTGGCGATTTCCTGCGCGTTGCGGTGATTTTTTGCACTGGTCGCGGCTTGGTTGATGCCTCCCACCGACATGATCATCACATTCAGAATGACGCCCAGAATCGCAATGGTGAGAAGCATCTCAAAAAGCGAAAAGCCGGAGCGGCGGGGTGAATGTGAGCAAAGCGTCATTTATCTTGTGGATAGAAGGTACCCGGAAGGAACTGCCTCAAGATATTGCAATTATGGTTTTTTATAAAGGAGAAAGTTCGCCCGTTTGCTCTCCCTTCCCTCTCATTCCAGAGAATGAAGATCTGGCCACTATGTGTCGGACCTCGTATTCCCCCGAGTGATCATGATGTTTTTGCTTGATGCCAACTGGCATGTCCCCTGATAGATTTAGCGACTTGTCCAACTCCACCTCGAATACCGTGTCAGACCGCGCCCCCAGCCCCACCTCACCTCAGCCCGTGCTGAATCTCCTCGCTGAAGGCAGGCATGACGAAGCCATGAAAGCCGCCACGGCTGCTTTGATGGAGGCGCGCAATGACAGCACGGAGGGTGACGAACATGCCGCCAAGCTCTGCCAGGCACTTCAGGCCCTCGGAGACGTACAGCGTGAACTGAACCAGATCGCAGAAGCAGAAGCCTGCTACCGCGAAGGGCTGGAGCTGGCGGGAGATCGTCAGGACCTCTCCGTGGAGCGTGCCCGCCTGCGCATGCAGCTCGCCACGCTGCTCGACTTCAATGAGCGTGAAGCCGATGCCGCGCCCCTGTACGAACTGGCCGCCGCCGACTTCGAGGCGCTCTCCCCACCCGATGACCTGACCGCCGCGCAACTGCGCAACAACCTCGCCATGATCTACAAGGGCCTGGGCAAATTC
>JBIKIA010000076.1:0-12742 GCA_044361885.1 Prosthecobacter sp.
AGCGGACCGTGAGACTTCCCCCCCGGCGGGTGACAGTCCCGGTGCCTGACTGGGCGAAGTTCAGACCGGTCAGACTGATCGTGCCAGCGCCAGTCGCGCTGACGGCCGAGTTCAGGGTGAGTGTGCCCACTCCGCCTGCATTGGAGTCAGCAGCCAAGATCACCGGTCCTCCCGATGCCGACACAGCACTGCTGAGTGTGACATTATTCCCAGCGGCTATCCTCACCCCGCCTGATCCACTCGCGATGCTGCCTCCGGTCACCAAGTCTGCGATACCATTGAGGGATTCAAGTCTGACCGCTGCCACGCCCGCACCACCGCTCGCATTCACATCGGACCCGACTGATGTTTGCAGCAGTCCGTTCGCCGTCGTGATGTCCACATCTCCACCAGAGGTCGTGATGTCGTTGTTGATGTTGAGTGTTCCAGTGCCCGTCACATCGGCATTAAAGGCCCCCCCAGAGGTCGTGATCGCCGCAGATAGAGTGCTCGCACTGACAGCAGCGATGTCGATCCGCCCGCCGCCCGTCGAAACCGTACTCCCGCCCAGTGAGACCGCACCGGTGACACCGACGACAATGTTCCCACCCTGCGTGTCGATGGTCGTGGCCGCATTCTGGGTAAAGCCCACTCCGATGACCAACAGGCCACCACCGCCCGTCAGGATGTTTGCCGCTTGAGTCACCGAGCCCGCACCCGAGCTATCGCTGTTCGCATTTAGCACCAGACTAACCGCATTCGGCACATTGTTTCCACCCACACCCGACTGCGTGATCACCGCATTGATCGCGATGTCATTCTGCGCATTCAGCGTCGGCGTCCGTCCAGTCGTCGTCACCAGATCATCCAGCGGCACCGTCGAGGCGATGGTGATGTTGCCCGCCTCGGCTCCACCTCCGTTGGCATTGATGATCACATCGCCACCTTCCAGTTGCGCCAGCAGATTGCTCACGAGAATCACGGATGAGGGCGCTGTCGGCGTCCAGACTCTTCCTGAAAAAGTCCCACCGGACTGTGGCCCAGTCGTGTTGATTGTCACGTTGAAGGCCGCGCTGGCCGGCGAGGCGGTCCCAGCCATTGAAAACAAGACCGTGGATAATACGAGTCGAAGGATCGTGTTCATAATTTTGGCTTCGTGACCTGCTGCCAAGATTGTGGCCATCCAGCCCTGCCGCCAAGCCTTAATCAGGCTCAATTTGCGGAAGTAGCTGGATGGGTCGCTTCGCCAGATCGAGACTCCAATGCGCACTCGATGAAGCAGATCACGCCGGATACTTCCACGGCGCGCGATACTCGCGGTGGAGGAGTTTGGAGGCTTCGGGATCTCCGATGATTTCTTCTTTCTCAGCATCCCACTGGATGCTGCGGCCAGTGCGCCAGGAGATCATGCCGAGGAGTGGCAGGCAGCTTGAGCGATGGGCGCTCTCGATGTCGGCGACGGGGGCGCGTTTTTTATCGATGGCGTCGATGAAGTCGGCCCAGAGGGCACCGATGTTATGGCCGTCACCTTCGGGTTCCTGGAGTTGGTTGTCGCCGTGAGTGATCTCGGCTTTGCCGTCGGCGGGGTAAAAGGTCCACCCGTCCTTCCAGCCGATGTGGAGCGTGCCTTTGTCGCCGTAGAAATAGGCCCCGACCTGGTGCTTCTCGGCACCGTTTCCGGCGAATTTGCGATGCTCCCAGACGGCGGTGAAGCCTTCAAACTCAAAGGTGGCGACCTGATGGTCGGGGGCGTCGGTGGTCTGTTCTTTGTCGTTGAGGATGGCTGGGCCTACGACATCGCGCCCACCTGTGCAGAAGACGCGCTTCGGGCCTTTTTGGCCGCTCCACCAGAGCACTTGATCGAGCCAATGAACACCCCAGTCACCCATGGTGCCGTTCGCGTAGTCGAGGAAGCCACGCCAGCCTCCGGGATGCAGCTTCGAGTTGAAGGGGCGCATGGGGGCTGGGCCGCACCACAGTTCCCAATCGAGTGTGTCGGGCACCTTGCTGTTTGGTTTTGGCTGTTCGGGGCCGCCGCGGCTGTGAGCAAAGAGTCTCACCATACCGACCTTGCCGACTTTGCCGGACTTCAGGAAGTCCATGGCGGCGACGTGATGCGGGCCGATGCGGCGGTGCAGGCCGACCTGCACGGTGACGCCCGCCTTCTTCGCAGCCTGCACCATGGCGCGGCTTTCGGCGATGGTGTGGCCGGTGGGTTTCTCGACATAGACATGTGCGCCAGCTTCACAGGCGGCGATGCTTTGCAGCGCGTGCCAATGGTCGGGGGTGCCGATGATGACGATCTCTGGCTTTGCCTCGGTGAGGAGTTGGCGGTAATCTTTGTAGCCCTTCGCTTCATCGCCGGACTCGGACTTCACGTCTTCGATGCCATTGGTGAGGACGTTTTCATCCACATCACAAAGCGCCACGACGGTGATACGACCGGAGGCGATGGCCTCGCGCAGGATGTTCATGCCCCACCAGCCGCTGCCGATGAGGGCGGTGCGATATTTTTTGCCATCTGCCGCGAGCAAGGGCAGCGCGGTGAGCGAGACGGAGGCAGCGGTGGCAGAGGAGAGAAAGGAGCGGCGCGAGGTCATGAGAGGTGGGCAAGCATGAACGGCACAGCCGCGTGGCGTCAATCGTGGAATCGCGGAAGGGCCCAGTTCTGGTGCCGGGGGTGAGATATGGGGCAATCTTCACTTTTCATCCGGGGGAATGCCCCCATAATCGCGGCCCCTCCTTTCTCTTTTACATCACTCATGGAACGCCGCCCCAAATCACCTACCTGGACCATCGAAGACAGCGCCGAACTCTACGGCATTCGTGAGTGGGGTCATGGCTACTTCGATGTCTCCGTCAAAGGCGAGGTGGTGGTGAATCTCAAAGATGGCAAGAAGACGAAGCCCGTCTCCCTGGCCCAGATCGTCAAAGGTCTGCGTGATCGTGGCACGCAGCTTCCCGTGCTCATTCGTTTCGGCGATCTGCTGCGCTGGCGTATCGATGAACTCAACGAGGGCTTTGCCAGCTCCATCCGCGAAGCGAAGTATCAGGGTGCCTATCGCGGCGTTTATCCGATCAAGGTGAACCAGCAGCAGGAGGTGATCGACGAGATCACGAGCTATGGCCGCAAGTATCATTACGGTCTCGAAGCCGGCAGCAAGCCCGAGCTCATCGCCGCGCTGGCCTACATGCATGACCCAGAGGCCTATATCGTGTGCAATGGCTACAAGGATGAGGAGTTTATCGACCTTGCGCTCAATGCGCAGAAGATGGGCCTGCAGGTGATCATGGTGCTGGAGATGCCGAGCGAGCTAAAGCTAATCCTCGAGCGCTGCAAAAACATGGGCGTGCGGCCCACTCTGGGCGTGCGCTTCCGTCTCAGTGCGGAAAGCGCGGGCCACTGGTCCGGCTCCGGCGGTGATGCCAGCGTCTTTGGCCTGAACATCTCCCAGCTCATGCACGTGGTGGATACTCTGCGTGAGGAAGGGATGCTCGATTGCCTGCGCATGTTGCATTACCATCAGGGCAGCCAGATCCCGAACATCCGCGCCATCCGTCAGGCAGTCACAGAGGCAACACGTGTGTATTGCGGCCTCGTTCAAGAAGGCGCGCGCATGGGCATCCTCGATCTCGGCGGCGGCCTGGCCATCAGTTACGATGGCTTTAAAGGCGCCACCTCCGCCTCCAGCAACTACGGCACGAAGGAATACTGCGCCGACGTGATCGAGGCCATCAGCGAAGTCACTGCCGAAGCCGGCGTGCCTCATCCAGACATCATTACGGAGTCGGGCCGCGCCATCGTGGCCTACTACTCGGTTCTGGTGATCAACATCCTTGATGTGAACCGCTTTGAGCCAATGAACCGTCAGGTAGAACTCGCCAAGGACGCGCCCCCCATGGTGCGCCACCTCGCGGAACTGCGTGATGAACGCAGCAAGGATCTGAGCAAGCTCTCCCGCGAACGCGTGCAGGAGATTTACAACGATGCCGTCTATTACCGCGACAAGCTGCGCAGCGAATTTAACTACGGCAAGATCAGCCTGCGTGAACGCTCTATCGGTGAGGAGATGTACTGGGACATCATGACCTGGCTTTCCAGCAAGCTCGAGTCCGTGGGCCACGATGGCTCCCAGATGGAGCGCATGGAGTCCGTGATGACGGACTACTATTACGGGAACTTCAGCGTCTTCCAGAGCCTGCCTGACCTTTGGGCCATCGATCAGATTTTCCCGGTGATGCCCATCCATCATCTCAAGGAGAAACCCACGCGCAATGCCGTGCTCTCCGACATCACCTGCGACAGCGATGGCAAGATCGACAAGTTCGCCCACAGCGGTGAGATCCGTGGCAGTCTACCTTTGCACGATCCTGACTTCGAGTCCGGTGAGGACTACATGCTTGGCATCTTCCTCGTCGGTGCGTATCAGGAGACCCTGGGCGATCTGCACAATCTTCTCGGCGATACGAACGTCGTTAGCGTCTCCATCGAAAATGGCAAGCTCAAGTATCGCCGCGAGCAGGAGGGCGACAGCGTCTCTGAAGTGCTCAGCTATGTGGAATACGATCCCAAGGATCTCGCCACCCGCTTCCGTAACCTCGCCGAAAGCGCCGTCACCTCGAAGCGCATCACGCCCTCCGAACGTAAAGAGATCATGGGGGCCTATGAGGCGGGGCTTCGTGGCTACACGTATTTTGAGACTTAGGCCCTGCTTTGGCTTAGCCTGAGTTTGTCTTCCCCATGCTCACGCCCCTTGATCTGAAACTCCTGCGCGATGTCGGGCGCATGAAGGGGCAGGTGATGGCGGTGGCGCTAGTGATGGCCTGTGGTCTGGCGATGATGATCATGACGCGCAGCCTGATCCTCACGCTGGAAGGAACGCGGGATGCCTATTATCAAAGCCATCGTATGGCGGATGTGTTTGGTTCGCTGAAGCGGGCACCATTGTCGCTGAGAGAACGGTTGGTGGAGATTCCTGGCATCGCCGCGCTGGAAATGCGGGTAGTGCGGGATTCTGTGCTGGATCTGCCGGGTGTTCTGGAGCCATGCACGGGGCATCTGGTATCGCTGCCGGAGGATGGCAGCGCGCCTTTGCTGAATCAGGTCTTCCTGCGCCGCGGGCGGATGCCGCGGCAGGATGCGCGGCGCGAGACGGTGGTGAGCGAGGCTTTCGCGGAGGCAAATCATCTCATGCTTGGTGACTCGGTGCAGGCCATCATCAATGGTCGGCGGGATCAACTGGTGATCACGGGCATCGGGCTTTCGCCTGAGTTTGTCTTTGAAGCGCGTGCTGGGGAGACTCTGCCGGACAATAAACGCTTCGGGGTCTTTTGGATGAACTACCGTGCGCTGGCGGTGGCTTACAACATGGACGGTGCCTTCAATGATTTCTGCATTGATCTATCTCCCGGAGCGGAGGCTGGAACGGTGATTGATGAGATGGATCGGCTGCTGGCGACTTACGGTGCCACCGGCGGCTATACACGCAAAGATCACGGCAGCGCGCAGCGTCTGGAAGATGAACTGGAGGTGCTGCACGCCTTGTCTGTAGCCTATCCCATCGTGTTTCTCAGTGTGGCGGCCTTCATGGTGAATGCGGTGCTTGCACGATTGGTTCGGCTCCAGCGGGAACAGATCGCGCAAATGAAGGCGCTGGGTTATTCCTCCTGGCAGGTGGGGCGGCATTACCTTGGGTTTGCGTTCGTTATAGTGCTGCTGGGTTCCGTGTTGGGAGGGCTGGCGGGACGCTTCATGGGCAGCGGGTTGCTGAATTTATACCGGCTGTTCTTTCGCTTCCCGACGCTGGAGTTCACGATGGATTATTCGGCGTTGGCATTGGCGCTGGTGGTGAGCACAGTGGCATCGCTGATCGGCGTGCTGAGCGTGGTCTGGATGGCGGTAAAATTGCCACCTGCCGAGGCGATGCGGCCTGAGCCGCCGACGAGCTTCAAGCCGAGTCTGCTTGAGCGTGCGGGGCTCACGGGCTGGATGTCCCCGGTGATGCGTATGGCGCTGAGAAACATCGAGCGGCGTCCCTGGCAGTCGGCCTTCACCGTCGCTGGTCTTTCTTTGGCCACCGGCCTCATGGTGCTGCCGGGAAGCATGGAGGACAGCATCGATTATCTGCTCACCTACCAGTGGAATGACTCACAGCGGCAGGACGTGATCGCTTTTCTCGTGGAGCCGGGATCAGCGGAGTCTCTTCATGATCTGGAGCATCTACCGGGGGTGATGTTTGCGGAACCGATCCGCGTGGTGCAGGCACGTTTTCATCATGCGCAAAGAGAGCGGCGGCTTTCGATCACGGGTCTGCCGAAGGGAAGCATCCTGAACCGCCTGCTGGATGGGAAGGGGCGGCGGATCGAACTGCCGGATGAGGGTCTCGTCATGTCCCAGGCTCTGGCTGAGAAACTAGGGATCAGGGTAGGGGAGTCTGTGCAGGTGGCGGTGCTGGAGGGGCAGCGCCCGCATCTTCAGTTGCCGGTGCGTGGACTCATCGAAGACTTCGCAGGTGTGTCCGCCTTCATGGAAATCGATGCGCTGCGCCGTGCAATGAAGGAGGGCGCGACAGTGAGCGGGGCCTATCTCACGGTGGATGACACGAAGTGGGATGCCTTCATGAAAAAGATCAAAAGCACCCCCCGGCTCGCTGCCACCATTGTGAAAAAGGACCAACTGCGGGCCTTCCGAACCACGACGGGGGAAAGCATCGGCATCCTGCGGAGGCTTTACCTGACGCTGGCGGTCATCGTGGCCTTTGGCGTGGTCTATAACAGCGCGCGCATCGCCCTGAGCGAACGCGGGCGTGATTTGGCGACACTCCGAGTCGTGGGCTTCACCCAGCGGGAGGTGGCCGGAGTCTTGCTGGGTGAACTAACTCTGCTGCTACTCATCGCATTGCCAGTGGGGCTGCTCTTTGGCCGGGGACTGGTGACCTGGATCATCACCAAGGTGCGCACGGACACGGTTCGACTGCCGTTGGTGATCAGTGATGCGACCTACGCCACCGCTGTTCTTGTCGTCATTGGGGCCGCGGTTGCTTGTTTTGCACTCGTGGCCCGGATGCTGCGTAAATTGGACATGGTCGGGGTGCTCAAAGCCCGCGATTGAGGGGGATAAAGGCGCTTTCAATTACGAAAATTATAAATTACAGCGAAAGGTTACTTGTCGAAACCCGTCCAGTGAGCGAAATTCAACATTACTTAGGTTTTCTTTCCCCCAGTCCAATGAACCCAGAGATCATCCAATTTTCGTGTGGTGCATGCCAGCATGTACTCACCGTGCCCGCCCACATGGCGGGGATCAGTGGGCCATGCCCGGTCTGTGGGAATACCATCACCTCACCCTCTGCTCCTGCCCCGGCAGCCTCCGCATTCTTTGCGCCGCCAGCTTTTGTCCCTGGAGCGGCTCAGCCAGCGCCGCAGCAGCCATCATTGCCACGCTCCCCTGATTTTTCAGGTCAGATGCCCATGGCTTCCATGATGCAGCCTTCGGGAATGCCCAGCAGCCAGCCGCAGGCGCCTGCTTGGCAGACGCCCGGTCTCGGACAGACAATCCTTGAGTCGGCCATTCCTACTCAGCCACAGGTCATGATGCCGCAGGCTCCTGCCTCAATGCCCATGCAGGCGGAGAGTTTCCTCCCCCAGCGTCGAGGGGATGGGCAGATTCCGTTTTCTGGTCCAATTAGCGTTGGACTGAGTGCCCCTGCACAGCCAGCGCAACCGATGTGGGCTGGTGGTTTTCCGACCGCACCTGCGCCGATGGGAGAAATGTCCCCCCCCGTTCCCCGCCAGGGTGCAGGGGCCAGTGGCCACAGTTCGCTCATTCCAGGTGCACCCACACTGCCGATGTTGGGGGGGGAAGCAGCTCAATTGGGTGGTTCCTTGATGGCCCGAGGGCTCCCCACTGCTCCCCACAACCCAATGGCAGCTGCCCAGACTTCACCATCCCCTGTGACAAGTGGCTTTGTGATGCCTTCAAGTTCACTGGGTGGGGCTTCCACCCCCTCCCGCCCGATGCGCAAGCCGAAGCGCGCCACGAATATTTTCATGATCGGCCTCGCGCTTCTTTTCCTTAGCGGCTTCCTGGTGGCTGCGGGCTGGCTTTTCCGTGAACCCGTCATGCAGTTGGTGGCGAAGTTCACTGAGGCCTCCCCCGAAGTGGTGCCTGTGCCTGAGGTGATCACCGAATTGAAAGAACCCCCAGTGGTTGTTGAAAAGAAAGAGGTCGAGCCGTCGAAAGCCGTGCCAGCTTCAGACTCCAAGCAAGTCGTCCAAAGTCCGCCTTCTGCACCCTTGCCTGAAAACCCTGTTCCGGGTGATTCGGTTCCGCTTCGTCCGGCAGAGATGCCCATGCCGACTGGCTCTGGAGACGTGGTAGAGGTGCGGAAGCCTTCTCCCCAGGCTCCTGGGCCACTGACACCCATCCCTGCGCCAAATCCTCCCACAACCAGTCCGCTGGTGGAAGTGCCGCCGAAACCAGACGGTAAAATGGTAGACGCTTCACCTGATGCCGCTGGTGGGAGCACCGCTGCAACATCGATCCGTCTGGATGACGTGACAGAAGAGGCGAAGCCTGCGGCCGAGGCGCTGAAAAAATTTCTTCAGGCCGGCAACCTGCAGGAGCGACTCAAATACACATTAGCTGCTGATCTCATGCGCCCGATCATGGAACGCTATTATAGCAACAATCCTGATGGCCCCATCTTGGTCGATGCCCTGGCTCTTGTGCGCTATGATCCCAAGCCCCAGATTGGCGGTGGAGCTCATGCTGTCTTCGGCATGGAGAGCAAAGTGTGGGAGTTTCCTGTTCCCGTCATGCTCGAGATGAGTGGCGGTAATTTCAAAGTGGACTGGCTGTGTTTCGTCGAGTTTAAGGATCGTCTGCTGGAGAAACTCCTTCAGGGGTATCAAGAGGGTGCCGCTCGTTTCCACGTCGGCATGACGCGCATTCATTACTTTGAAGACAAGGTTCCCAACGCCTCCAATAACAAGGATGCATTCCGCATCAGCCCAGCCCCCCCGAACCCCTTCTCCAGCGTCGTGTTTGTGGATCGCGAATCCGACCTCGGGCGCGAGCTTCGTGACAAGATCCCCTGGGGTGCCCAAGTCTGGGCCATCGCCGAGCTGGAGTGGGCCAAACTCGGTTCGCAAAGCTGGGTGAACCTTTCTGCAGTGCCGCAACTCAACTGGTACTCCTTCCCTTCGGCTCCGAAAGCGCAACGTGGTTCACCTATCGAGACAGCACCTGTTACGGATGATGCACAGGTGCCCACCGAAACTCAAAAAGCGGTGCCGGTGGGTCGCTGAAATAGTGGTGTGAAGCTCCACAGCGTGGCTGCACCAAAGCATTGGATGGATGGGTGCCTTCTCAGTCATCGGGTGCTGGCCTCGTTGAGAACACGTTGAGCGCTTTTGATGTGATCCAAAGGCGCAAGCCAACCCCGGCTCGAATGAACCGGATTCACAGGCCGCCGGTTGCCTTACGGAACTCCAGGACCGGCCATGATCTCGACAAGACCCGTGAAGCTGGGAGCCGTGCTCACTGTGGTAGGCGGAATGGCTCCCGGATCAGGAAGTTGCTTCAGGGTGAAGTAACCACGGCCAATCTGACTGCCATCCGACCGTTGGATGAACATGCCCAGAAAGCTCGATGAGCGTGGCAGGCTGCTTGATGGATTGAGCGGATTCGTGTCGCTGAGAAGAAAAGATCCGCTGAACTCCGAAGTGGCAGGTTTGACGGTCACGGTGACTTTCGCGGGATTCTCGACCCCCGATTTCATGTTGGTGGTTCCGCCTGCGCGGATTCGGAAGACCGTGTTGGGGGGCGTTTCGCTACCTTCCACATTGGCGTTCATGAAGCTGATCATCGCGTTGTCGTCTCCGTCGGTCAGCCCCATGACAATATTGGTGGGCGCAGTCACGACGGCTCTGCCTCCTTCGAACATCAGGCCCACTGGACCGATGCCGTTGCGGTAGATGGTTTCGCTGGCGGAGGTTTGTGCGGGCTTGAAGAGTGTGGATAGCGCATAGGCTTCGACAAACACAGGATCTCCAGCAGGCGCATCCGGCTCAGCACCTAGACGCTGAACGGCCAGGACACTGCCAAGTCGGGCATACAGGCCCTGATAGACGATGAATTCACCACGCGGTCCGAGGAGGCTGCTGCAGACAAAGGCTGTGCCGTCTGGCAGGCGGCCTTTGATCTCGAACGGAGCACCATTCAGAGGCACGGTGCAGGTGGCGAAACCTGCGCCACCAGGGCTGAAGTCAGAAAAACCGGAATCGGTCCCCAGGGCAAAGGTGTAGTTGCCTGCATAGGCGGTGGCCGGTGTTCCGACTGACCAGACCTGCTTCCAAGCCTGCATCGGTGCTGGGGCGAGGAGCATGGCCGAAACATCGACCTGGCCCATGATCATGTCGGGATTGAGTGGATCGAGGGAGAAGGTAAGTAAGAGCGGCGGCTTGCCGGTTCGCTGGATGAGCGCATCTGCCATGATGCCTGCACCTTCCTGTTGGATGAGCTTGCCGGTGAATCCGTGGGCGGTGCCGCCATAGGTCAGCTTGCCGGAGAAACCGCCCGTGGGCAGGGTGGTGATCTCCATCAGGCCGCCAAGTTCGGCATCTGACCATGGGGGCAGGAATTCTGGCGGGATATCAGAGATCTGCTGTCCAAGGTTTCTGTCCACATAGCCATGGAATGTCCCGATGATGCTGGCGGGCAGGGGATCAATGGTGATCGTCGTGTTCACGCTGTCGGAACCGCCAGCGTTGGTGGCTGTGACGGTGATGGCACGGTTGGTAACTGCCGCCGAGGGAGATCCGGAAATGAGGCCGGTCACCACATCAATGCTCAGACCAGCAGGCAGATTGGTGGCACTGAAGCTGGCAGGCCGACGGTAGGATTCTGGCTGGAACTCGACTTGATAGCCGAAAGGCAACGCCACGGCTCCCGTGAGGGCAGGCAAGGCGATCAATGCGGGCTTTTCGCTGACGATGATCAGATGTTGCAGCGGGCTGGGCAGCTCAAGACCAGGCATGAAAATGTCCGAGCTTGGTTGAGTGACGACGCAGACATAGTCTCCTTCATCATCAATCGTGGTGTTGTTGATCACCAGGGTCTTCGTCGTGCTGCCCGTGATGTGGGCGTCATCGGAGATCGGCGTCCCGGTCAGTGCACGAACCCATTGGTAGGTGACGGAGCCAGCCGGTGCGTTGATGTTCAGACTCAGGCTGGCATTGCTGCCTGCCGCCAATGGGAAGAAGCGCTCGTTGCTGTCCATGACTGCGACATTCGCTTTCGCCGAAATGACGCTGCCGACACGGTTGGTGACGACCACATCATACCGCCCACCATCGCTGAGTTTGGCGATATCAACGCTCAACATCTGCTGGATGGCTCCCGGGATGTCCACGCCATCGCGACGCCACTGGAAGCTGAATGGATCGGAACCTTCGACTTCGACATCCAGGCTGAATGGATTGTTGGTGCTGACCAATTGGTGGAAAGGATCACGGTTGATCTGCACTGCGGTGTCATCATCCATGATCGCAATCGCCTGCCGGCTGCTGAAGAGATTGTAGCCAGGACCGTCGGCGAGCTTGAGATAAAAGACCTCATCCACTTCGTCCAGATTGTCCTGCGCGATCACGAGATTGACATAGGCTTCGGTTGCTCCCGGTTCAAAAACAACGGAAGTCGAGGAGATCGTAAAGTCGGCTGCTGATGTCGTACGGTGCTGGATGCTCAGAGGGATGGTGCGCCGGCTGCTCTGCGGCTGGCTCATGTTCACGGTAATGGGCATGACCATGTCAGCTTCGGACTCAGAGAAGCTGAAGAAGCCTCCGCTGGTGAAGCCGATGGTCAGGGGTTCTTCTGACTCAGGATTGCGTGCAAACATCAGACGCCCGGAAATCGTTTGGGCGTTGGCTGTTGTCACGGGCGGATCAGTATCCGTGGTGGGCAATTGAGGAATGGTGAACAGGCCGCTGCCCATGGACATCCCGGGGCCACCGGCAAGAATGGAGTTGTTGACGATGATGCCATAGTACCGGGCGCTGCGTGAGAAGTAGCCCTGCGGGCGGATGAGCCTGCCGGTCACATCGTTATAAAGTGGTGGGCGGTTGGGATCCTCATCCAGCTTGGTGAAAGCGCCATTGAACTCCCCGGTGGCGGCGTTCAGCGTGAAGGTGAGTTTCATTGGGTTGTTCACGCCGGTCGGGACGGTCGGCTTGCCCGTCGAAGGGATGGTCAGATCCTGACTTGGAAACTCGGTGCTGGCCGTGCTGGAGTAAAACTGCAGTTCCGCGTTCAGGGCCACGTCCGGGAGATCCATCACGATGGCACCGGCTTCGGGGGGGGTGTACAGGCCACCATCCACCATGAAATACACGGTGGGGAAACCCACGCGGTAGAGCTTGTCCTTGGCATCTGTCTGAGAGGGCTTGTTCCAGGAGCAGCGCAGACCTTCGGGGCTTGTCTCGAAGGTTGATTGGATGAGGGTGACGATGGGCGGAATTGGATCCAGTCCAGGCGGGTTGCCGCTGCTACCATCATCGACCTGAAGATTCACCTGGATGGCGCCATGCAGGCTGCCGGGGTTTTTAAACAATGGCTGGTAGAGCAAAACCTGCCCATCTGGACCGAGGAAGGTATTGCAGATGAATGTCGTGCCATCGGGCATCATCCCGGTGACATTGAAAGTTCCCGAGGCAATCGAAACGAAGGTGCCGAATCCTGTCCCTTCAGGCGTGAAATAGGGAT
>JBIKIA010000512.1:0-3864 GCA_044361885.1 Prosthecobacter sp.
CACTGTTTGCGGAGAAGTGTCTCGCTTGTCATGGCAATGATGAGGCGAAGATCAAAGGCGGGCTGGATATGCGGACGCTCGCTTCCACGCTGAAAGGTGGCGACAGTGAGAAGCCGGGGTTCATCGCTGGCAAGCCGGAGGAGAGTCCGCTGTATCTCGCGGTGACGCGGACGCAAGATGACTGGGAGGCGATGCCGCCGAAGGAGGCGGACAAGCTTTATGCGGAGCAAGTCGCGTGGATCAAAGACTGGATCGCGGGTGGTGCGCCGTGGCCGGATGATTCGCGTGTGCAGGCCATTGCGAAAGCGAACGAGGCGAAGTGGTCCGCCGAGGATGGCATCATGGTAAAGACGACGGGAGCCTTGTCGCCCGAGTGGGCGAATCGGAAATACAAGCCGGAAGGGCTGTGGGCTTATCAGCCATTGGCGAAGCAGAATGGCGAGAAGGCGCTGGATGACTTCATCACGGCAAAGATGCCTGCCGGGATTGAGCCCGCGCCGGCCGCCGATGCTCACACGTTGATCCGCCGCGCCTCGTTTGACCTCACGGGCCTGCCGCCGACACCGGAGGAAGTCACGGCCTTTGAGATCACTTACTCTAAGGACGCGAATGCGGCGGTGAAGGCACTCATCGACCGCCTGCTCGACTCTCCGCATTACGGCGAGCGCATGGCGCAGCACTGGCTGGATGTCACCCGTTATGCGGATTCGTCGGGCTTCTCGAATGACTACGAGCGTGGGAATGCCTGGCGCTATCGCGATTACGTGGTGCGCGCCTTTAACCGCGACAAGCCCTATGATCAGTTCATCAAGGAGCAGATCGCCGGGGATGAGATCGACGCCAATGACCCAGAGAAGATCATCGCCACGGGTTTCCTGCGCACGGGGCCGTGGGAGCTGACTGGCATGGAGGTCGAGAAGATCGCCCGCCAGCGCTTTCTCGATGATGTGACCAACTGCGTGGGCGAGACCTTCCTTGCGCACTCGCTGCAGTGCGCCCGCTGTCACGATCACAAGTTCGATCCGGTGCCCACGCATGATTACTACTCGATTCAGGCGGTGTTTGCGACGACCCAGCTCTCGGAACGGGCCGCGCCTTTTCTTCCAGAAGAGAACACCCGGGGCTTCGACGAACGCGGCTATTTGGAAAAGAGCCTGGCGGAACATGAATCCACCCTGACGAAGCTGGACGCCGTGTTGCTGGAGAACGCCGCGCGTTGGTTCAAGGACAACGGCAAGGACCCGACCCGATGGAATGCCGCCGTCGAGGCCGCACGAAATCCCGCGACTCAGAAGCAAGGCCCCGCCAAGAGGCTCGGCAAGTATTCGGACCTGTTCGCCGCTGCGCGCGATTCGCTAACCAAGACCAGTGCGCCGGAAGGAGACTTCCCCCCGAAACTGGTCGGCTTCACGCCTGAACAGTTCGGCATGGAACGAGTGGCACGAAAAGGATTGGAGCGACTCCGGTGGGAACTTGATCGCTACGAACCCTATGCTCTCGCGGTGTATGGCGGTCGCACCCGGCAATATAAAACCGTCTTCGCTCCGCTGCGCATGCCCCCTGATCGGATGAGCGCGGGCGAACTGGAAGCGACCTGCATCCTCACCGGTGGCGATCCCTTTGCCTCCGGCACCAAGGTAAAGCCAGGCGTGCTCAGCGTGCTCGGCTCCGTGCAAAAGACGCCCATCCCCGACACCATCGAAGGCCGTCGCAAAGCCTTCGCCGAATGGGTCGCCAGCGCGGACAATCCGCTGACCACGAGGACCATCGTGAATCGCGTGTGGATGTGGCACTTCGGCCAGCCGCTCGCGGGGAATCCGAACAACTTCGGCAGCACCGGCAAAAAGCCCACCCACCCCGAACTGCTGGACTGGCTCGCGGCGAAGTTTGTGGAGAGCCGATGGAGCTTCAAGGCACTGCACCACCTCATCATGACCTCGGAGGCCTATCGCCGCAGCGCCACGCATCCTGATTTGAAGGCCCTGCGGGAGAAAGACGCCCTCGGCACCAGCTACGCCGTCTTTCAGCCGCGCCGCCTCAGCGCGGAAGAGTTGCGCGACGCCATGCTCGCGGCCACGGGCGAACTGAACCGCACCCTCGGCGGTATTCCGAACCGGCCTGAGATCAACCTGGAAGCCGCCCTGCAACCGCGCCAGGTCATGGGCACCTTTGCCTCCGCCTGGGTGCCCAATCCCAAGCCTGAGCAGCGCCACCGCCGCTCACTCTACGCCCTGAAACTGCGCGGCCTCACCGACCCGATGCTGGAGGTCTTCAATGCGCCCGCACCGGACTTCTCCTGCGAGCGCCGCGAGGCTTCAACCGTCACGCCACAGGTCTTCAGCTTGTTCAATGGCCAGAGCACGCAAGCCCGCGCCCTCGCGCTGGCGCATCGCGTGCTCAAGGAAGCGCTCGAGGACGAAAAGGCCATCGAGCGGCTCTTCACTCTCGTGTTTTCGCGTGCGCCGAGCACGGAGGAAAAACGTGACTGCCTCGCCCATTGGCGGGAAACCAGTCCGCTCGTCCAAAGCGCGCCCGCACCGTCAAAACCGCCGCTCGAAGTGCGCCGCGATGCGGTCGAGGAAAACACCGGCGAGAAGTTCTCTTTCAGTGAGAAGCTCCACGCCTACGTCGATTTCGTCCCCGACCTTCAGCCCGCCGATGTCGATGCCCGCACCCGCGCCCTGGCAGATGTCTGCCTCGTCCTGCTCAACTCCAATGAGTTCGCTTATGTCTATTAAACCCTATTTCACCTGCGCCGGAGCCCGCGCTTTGCACGCGCCAACGCGCCGCGAGTTCATCTATAGCCTGGGCGCCAGCCTCGGCAGCGTCGCCTTCAGTTCCTTGCTTGCCGAGGAGGCGAAGAAACATCCGCTCGCACCGAAGCAAGGCCACTTCGCAGAGGCGAAGGCGAAGAACGTCATCTTCCTCATGATGGAAGGTGGGCCGTCGCACATCGACACCTTCGACCCAAAGCCCAAGCTGGAAAAGCTGCACCTCAAGGAGTTCATTCGCCAAGACAAGCAGGCATCCGCCATGCAGGGCGGCAAACGCTACTACGTGCAAAGCCCCTTCAAGTTCATCAAGGCCGGCCAAAGCGGTGCGGACATGGCGGACAACTGGACGCATCTCGCAAAGGTCGCGGATGACCTCTGCTTCTTCCGTGGTTGCACAGTGGACAGCGTAAACCATCCGACCGCGATGTATCAGATGAACTGCGGCAACCGCTTCGGCGGCGATCCCGGCATCGGCGCGTGGGTGAACTACGGCCTCGGTTCGCTCAATCAGGACCTGCCCGGTTTCATCGTGCTGCCCGAGGTGAGCTATCCGCAAGGAGGTGCCGCGAACTGGAGCAACGGCTACCTGCCCGCGAACTTCCAAGGCACACCGCTGCGCGCGAAAGGCTCGCCCATTCTCGATCTCACGCCGCCGCCAGGTGTCAGCGAAGCACGTCAGCGCAAGAACCTCGACCTCATCGCGAAGCTCAACACCGCGCACGCCGCGCAGCATCCCGGCCACGATGAACTCGCCGCGCGCATGGACAACTACGAACTCGCCTTCCGCATGCAGATGCAGGTGCCCGAAACGCTCGACCTCTCCAAGGAAGACGCGAAGACCAAGGAACTCTACGGCATCGGCAACGACGCCGCCGATTCCTTTGGTCGCAAATGCTTGTTAGCCCGCAAGCTCATCGAAAAAGGCGTGCGCTTCGTGCAGCTCTACAACGGCTCCTGGGACAGCCACGACTACATCGAGCGCGCCCATGGCAACCTCGTGCGTGGCGTGGACCAGCCCATCGCCGCGCTCATCACCGATCTGAAGCAGCGCGGATTGTTGGAAAGCACTCTCATCGTCTGGTGCGGCGAG